>DATFXZ010000123.1:0-2884 GCA_035315305.1 Terriglobia bacterium
TGACTTGATGAAAATGGGTGCCGCCGCTTCGAGTCCCAGAGACTCGGAATCAGCGGCTTGGGCGTACTCTCGGCTGGCCTTGTACCAACTTCAGAGCGGTCACGAACAGGCAGCAACCGATGCCTTGAATAAAGCGATTGAATTCGAACCCGGTTACGCGCCCGCACTGCTCGTGAGAGGACGTATGCTACTCGCGCAGGACGCCACGGTGCAGGCTTTGAACCTTTTGCGGACAGCTGCCCAGGCAAACCCCATCCCGGAATACCTTTGGGCATTGGAAGAGGCATTGGGCGCCTCGAACCTGCCGGAAGAACAACAAAGTGTCCGAGACCGGCTCGCTCGAAGCGGTCCAGAAACAGATCCAAGAACGTTTGCTCTGTACCTTGCCACTAACCACGACTCACCGGACACTGCCCTACGTCTTGCCCAAAGCGAACTTCGATCCCGCTCGGACGTTTTTACGCTCGATGCACTCGCGTGGGTACAGGCCTCCGCGGGAAATCTCGCTGAGGCTCACGCCAACATACTGCGCGCGCTGAGGGAAGGCACGCAAGACGCGCGGCTCTTTTACCACGGAGGGTCCATCCTGTCGAAGGCCGGAAACAAATCTCGCGCTCGAGAATTGCTTCTTCGTGCTGCGCACATGCAGCAGTTGCTGTTACCGAGCGAGCGGAAAGGCTTGGCCTTCGAACTCCAACAATTTTCCATCGACAAGAAGTAAGTTAGGAGAGACAAATGAAACAAATCGGTAAAGCTGCATCTGTTTTATTGACGTGTGCACTGATGTTTCTGTCCACGAATGCGTTCAGCTCTAGTCATATGGACGCACCATTGATAACACTGGACGACGCCGCGAACACCACAGACGTCTATGCTTTCTTGACCAGCCGTGCGGGCGCAAAGTATCTCACTGTAGCACTCGCCGTGTGGCCATTCGAAGAGCCGGGTATCGGGCCCAATGCGTTCCGCTTTGACGACAATGTGCTGTATGAACTGCATGTCGCTACTGGGGATGATCTCGCCGCCGGCCGGCCGAGCTTTACATATCAGTTCCAGTTCCGAACGCAGTTTCGAAATGCGCAAACCACTCTGCAAACGTTTCTTGGGCCGATCAATCAAGCTGGAGATTCCAATCAAAATTTGTTCCAGACATACGAGGTCACAAAAGTAGTAGAGGGAGGTCAGGGTCGGTCGAAAGGGAACGGTTTGGGTGTGCTTCTTGGTCACGGCGTCGTCCCGCCGAACAACCAGGGGCTTGTGACGTTCAAGTACAACACCGGCAATAATGGCGAAAGTGGCGCGAAGGAAGGAGTGTCCACGGAAGCCGAACTGGACGATTACACTAGAACATCAATCGCGACTTTACTCCACGGCTACCGCTCTTTTGCAGGGCAACGCGATGATGGATTCTACGCCGACATCCAGTCGATCTTCGATCTCGATCTAACATTCGGCGGTCCTAACAAACCCTTCGACAGTCAGGGTGGATTCAATGTGCATACGATGGTGCTCGAGATTCCACTATCCGATATCGGAGGAGACCATCAAGTCGTTGGTGTGTACGCGACGACGAGCCGTAAGACATTTTCCATCGATAAAGATGATGACGATCATGGTGCGCAGAATGGTCGATTCGTTCAAGTCGGACGTCAGGGAAATCCACTCTTTAACGAAGGGCTCGTGGCCGTAAAGGACAAAGATCGGTACAACCAGACGGAACCCACAATCGACAAGCAGGTCTTTCAGCAGTACGCGTTGAACCCTGAGCTGGCTGCGCTTTTGGCGCCACTCCTGGGTTTGCCTGCCGATCGTTTGACAAACAGAACAGACATTGCGGGAATCTTCATTCCCGACCTAATCAAGGTCGACTTATCGACTCAGCCGGCCCGATTAGCCGGTAACCCGGATGATGCTGGTTTCCATCGGCTCAGCATTTTTGGCGGGGACGTACTTCAAAGCCAGATTCAGCCGGGCTTTGGAAACGGAGTCGTACCGGGAGGATGGCCGAATGGCCGCCGGTTTGGCGACGACGTTGTGGACATCGCCGTAATCGCCTTAGCCAGCGATCTCAGAACCTCGCCGCCCACGATTTTCGGCGCGCCGAATACGGCATCTTTGAATATCGACAAGGTAACCAAGAACGACATCACCTATAACAAGGTGATGCCTTATGCAGCCACGCCGCTGAATGGGCGGAATCATCCCCATCACGGGCAATAGCCGGCATCCAGCAAATGTTGTCGCGATTACTACGTTCGCGAGGGCGGCGGTTCTGTTTGGCCGCCGCCTTTTTGCTTGTTCACTTCGCAGGAAATCCCAGCCGGGTTTCCGCTCATGACGTGGGCCTCAGCTTCGGCAACCTTCGGGTCCAGGGAGACTCACTGTTTATTCAGTTCACGTTTGCTCGCCCCGATCTGGATCAACTCTTAATTTCGAAACCGATAAATACAATTGCAGGCGAAGTTGTAGAAGTCCGCTGTGACGATCACGGCCTTCATCCAGGGCAAGTCGCCGCAAGTTTTGATGCTTCCGACGGCATTACATTCAGGACTGAGCTCCCGGTCAGGGCTTGCTCCGGCGTTCACATCCGCTCCGCACTGATTGAGAAATTGAGTCTCGGTCATCGCCAATATATCCGCCTCGAGAACGGCAAGGGTGCTTCGGTGTTCGAACGTGTTCTGGACGCCAGAAACGACACTGTAGATTTCGACCAAAAGCAACTCGAGGGTTCGAGCGGAACGCGCCAGGCATTTCTTGTGTTAGGCGTGCGCCATATTCTTACCGGGTACGATCACTTGCTGTTTTTGCTTGGCATTCTGCTCTCATGCCGCACCATAGCCGCCTGTCTCAGAAGCGTTACTGCCTTTACCGTCTCGCATTCATT
>DATFXZ010000124.1:0-3803 GCA_035315305.1 Terriglobia bacterium
CTGCTGGTCGATTCGAAACCGCAGATATTCCTGCAAAAAATATTGAAATCTGCAGGGGCCGGACTACTGATAGCCGCACTTCTTTTCTATATCTTTCCGCGAGTGTCTCCAGGTTACGCGGCTGCAATCGCGTCCGCCTGCTTTTTGATATTTGGGCTATTTGTCCTAAGACCGATCGTCCGTTCTGTCGCCCGGCCCACGGACACCGAAGAGGTTGTGATCGTCGGATCGGAAGCGACGGCACGAAAGCTTTACAACGGAATTGCCGAGCAGGATACGGCAGAAAATGTTCGGATCACGCAGTACGCCGATCTGAGCCGCCTGGCCGAGCAAGGGAGCATCTCGCGCGTCGTCGTTGCTGATGCCGAAATCCGGCAGGGGAGCGATGCCGCGCAAGTATTGATTCCTCTGAAACTTCGCGGAATCAGAATTGAAAGTCCGGTAGAGTCGTTTGAACGCATCAGTCGGAAAATTTGGATCGAAGGACTCTCCGCAGAGCGATTGATATTCGCAAACGGCTTCTGCCCGTCGAAGCTTTACCTCGGCGTGAAGCGCTTTCTCGACATTGCCCTCTCTTTAGGACTGCTTTTGTTGACGTGGCCTATCATGGTCATGATCGCGATCTCGATCAGATTGAGCTCACCCGGAAAAGCGATTTTCAGTCAAGAACGTGTGGGATTTCTTGGCCAGACCTTCGTTGTCCACAAATTTCGATCCATGCGCCAAGATGCTGAACAGCACACCGGACCGACCTGGGCGAAGAAGGACGATGATCGCATCACACGTCTAGGCGCATTTCTTCGTAAGTGCCGGCTGGATGAGTTGCCCCAGGTATGGAATGTGCTTCGAGGCGACATGAGCTTCATCGGGCCGCGGCCTGAGCGCCCATATTTCGTCGAATTACTTAAAACGAAGGTTCCCTATTTCGATCTCCGTCACTACGTGAAGCCGGGCATCACAGGTTGGGCGCAGGTGATGTATCCATACGGTGCGTCCGTTGAAGATGCCCATCACAAGCTCGAATACGACTTATATTACGCGAAACATCTTTCATTTCGGCTCGACCTATTGATTCTGCTCAAGACCATTGGAGTAGTAATCAAAGGCGAAGGTCGATGAGGATCGTCGGAATAGGTGGTGGCACCGGTCTCCCAGTACTGTTGAGTGGACTTAAGGAATTGAGCGAGGAGCAACCACTCGACATAACAGCGATCGTGACTGTTGCGGACAGTGGCGGATCTACAGGTGTCTTGCGTGATGCATTCAAGATGCCTGCGATGGGCGACATTCGCAAATGTATGATCGCTCTTGCTGCGGAAGAAGCTGTGCTTGCCTCGGTCTGCGAGCATCGCTTCGACAATCCGGATGGTTTTGCCGGCCACTCCCTGGGAAACTTGATCCTCTCGGCTCTATACCAAATGTCCGGGAGCTTTAATGAAGCAGTGCGGCAGGCCTGTGAACTCCTGTGTCTGAAGGGCCGCGTGCTGCCTGCAACGGCGCGTCCGGTCACGCTATGCGCGGTCTACGAGGATGGCGGGATGGCTTGTGGAGAATCAAACATTCCGCAACCTGGAAGGCGTATTCAGCGTGTGTGGCTGCAAGCGGCGGCTGTGGGGGCCCACCCCTACAATCCACCCGCAGCGCCAGGGGTCATCGAAGCCCTCGAGGGAGCCGAAGGAATTGTCATTGCGCCAGGCAGCTTATACACCAGCCTCATACCTAATCTGCTCGTGGCCGGCGTTCCTGAGGCGATCCGCACATCAAACGCGATCAAGATATTTGTTTCCAATCTGATGACGCAGCCCGGTGAAACCGATGGTTTTTCAGCGGCGGATCACATCGGCGCTCTTCTCGAATACACCTCGATCGACGTCTGTGTACTCAATTCATCGGCCGTCGGCATGGGAGTTGCACAACGATATTCGAAGTCCGGATCGGAAATCGTGTCCGGCACATCGGAGGACGAAGACGAGATTCGGAGAAAAGGCGTTATCCCGATTGCTGCTCCGCTTCTGAAAACCGGCGAAGTCAAGGCCAGACACGATCCTGCGACCCTCGCACGACTGGTTGTTTCACTTGCGCGCGGGTTTGCCGGCGCGCACGAGATCATGTGTGGTGAGCGGAACGGAAGGTAATATGTGCGGAATTGTTGGATATATCGGTTCTCGGGAAGTATCGAGCGTTTTGGTTGATGGCCTGAAGCGGCTGGAATATCGCGGCTACGACTCTTGCGGCATCGCGATTATGGACGAAGGCAAGCCGAACGTCGTCCGATCAGTTGGAAGAATCGACGCCCTCGAAGAGAAGATCAAAGCAACCTATCCGACAAATGGTTCAGTGAAGTGCGGCATTGGTCACACGCGCTGGGCAACACACGGCAGGCCAAGCGAGACGAATTCGCATCCTCATCGCGATTGTACGGGCCGGTTCTATGTCGCGCATAACGGCATTATCGAGAACTACCTCCACCTGAAGCATCGTCTTAGCGCGGAGGGACACAGGTTCCAAACCGAGACCGACACGGAGGTTCTTCCGCATTTAATCGAAAGCTACTACAACGGCAACCTCGAGGACGCCGTCCGCCGCGCCCTGCAGGATGTCGAGGGGGTGTACGGAATTGTTGTCGTTTCTACTGAGGGCGACGGCCGAAAAATCGTTGCAGCGCGAAATGGTCCGCCCATTGTCGTTGGTATGGGCTCGGGTGAATATTTCGTCGCGTCGGATGTTCCGGCGTTGCTGCCGTACACGCGGAATGTGGTCTTTTTGCGGGACGGCGAAGTGGCTGTTGTAGAAAGCCAGGGAGTTGAGATCAGGGACTCCAGCGGCGTGTGTATGTGCAGGGAGCCCGAGACGATTACCTGGACTGCGGACATGGCGGAGAAGGAAGGCTATTCGCACTTCATGCTCAAAGAAATTTATGAGCAGCCCCGCGCGATACACGACACTCTCCTGGGCCGCATTGCCGGGGACGGCGGCATTACGCTTTCATCGGAACTGGGCAATCCTGCGATTCTCGCGGACATCTCGCGATTACACATCGTTGCTATGGGTACATCGCTGCACGCTGCATATATCGGAAAGTTTCTGATCGAAAGCCTCGCGCGTGTACCTGTCGAAGTCGACAACGCGTCCGAGTTTCGCTATCGCGATGCCATTGTCGGACCGAAGGCTGTGGTGGCAGGCATCAGCCAGTCGGGTGAGACCGCAGACACGCTTGCCGCAATGAAAGAAGCTCGCGATAAAGGCGCGTACCTGCTTTCTATCTGCAATGTCGTCGGTAGCCAGGCCGCACGGCTCTCGGATTCAGTTATGTATACGCATGCCGGCCCCGAAATCGGTGTCGCGTCGACGAAGGCATTTACAACGCAGTTGGTGGCCCTGTATCTACTCGCGCTGCAACTGGCGCAATTGCGTGGCACGTTACCACAGCCCGAAATTGAACGGCATGTGCGCGAACTGCGTGACGCGCCCGATCAGATCAACAAGCTTCTCGATCAAAGCCAAGCCGTTGCGTCATTAGCCGAGAAATTCTGGCGGTATCGCAACTTTTTGTATCTCGGACGCGGCATTCATCATCCGATCGCGATGGAAGGAGCTCTTAAACTCAAAGAGATCTCTTACATCCATGCGGAGGCATATGCAGCGGGCGAAATGAAGCACGGACCGATTGCGTTGATCGATCAGGAAATGCCGGTTTTCGTGCTGGCCCCGCAGGACGCCGTTTACCGAAAGACTATGGGGAACATCGAAGAGGTGAAGGTGCGTGATGGCATCGTCATCGCAATTGCAACGGAAGGAGATCA
>DATFXZ010000125.1:0-7837 GCA_035315305.1 Terriglobia bacterium
TCAATTGGACCTGGTGCGGACGCTCTGGGTTGTGCTGCCGGCCGCCATTCTTTGGGGCGCAAGTTTTCCTCTCGCTCTAGCCTCGGTTGCTTTGCGAGGGCAAGATCCGGCGCGTCTTGTCGGTGGTGTTTATGCGGCGAACACCGTGGGTGCGATCGTCGGGTCGCTCGGTGCTAGTCTCGCGTTGGTCGTATGGATCGGCAGCCAACACTCCCAACAACTGTTGATTGTTCTCTCGGCAGTCTCGGCGCTCTTGGCGTCGGGTGCGACCGCGTTTGGCACTGAATCGGGCAAAACGCTCTCGAAATATGCTTTGGCCGTTTCGATTCTGATCATTGCAGGCTACACGGAGCTGCTCATTGCCGTGGTTCATCCGCTGCCTGCGCGACTGGTCGAGTATGGGCGTTTTGCCACCGTCAGAGGCGCTTCAAATAAGACCGTCTACGTGGGTGAGGGCCTGACGGCCTCTGTGGCCGTTTCGGATTTGCCGGATGGTATTCGCAATTATCACAATGCTGGGAAAGTTCAAGCGTCGAGCGATCCCGCCGACATGCGGCTGCAGCGTATGCTCGGACATCTGACGACCTTGGTCATCGACAACCCTGGCCGTGTCCTTGTGATCGGATGCGGCGCAGGGGCCACTGCCGGTGCCGTCAGCATCGAACCCCGGTTGCAGAAAGAGACGATCGCCGAAATCGAACCGCTGGTGCCGAAAGTTGTATCCCTGCATTTCGCGGAGCACAACTTCGATGTTATTCGGAATCCGAAAGTCGAAGTCGCTATCGACGACGGCCGTCACTATTTACTGACGTCGAAGGAAAAGTTCGATGGCATCACGTCGGACCCGCTTGATCCATGGGTGAAGGGCGCGGCAGCGCTCTACACGCGCGAGTTCTTCGAGATCGCGAAAAAGCATCTCAACCCGAGCGGCGTCGTCACGCAGTTCGTGCAGCTGTACGAGAGTAACGAAGAAGCTGTGAAGAGCGAAATCGCCACCTTCTTCGAAGCATTCCCGAACGGAATGGTGTTTGCGAATACGGTAAACGGGCAGGGCTATGACGTCGTGCTGTTCGGCCAGGTCGAGCCGACAACGTTCGATGTCGACAAAATACAAGCGCGGCTGGATAGTCCCGAATTCGCGCGCATGGCGCAATCGCTGCGCGAGATTGGAATCTATTCCGCTCGGGATTTGATGGCGACTTATGCCGGTAATGCTAAAGATTTGCAGCCCTGGACTAGGGATGCTTTGATCAATCGTGATCGCAATCTTCGGCTACAGTATTTGGCAGGAATGTCGCTGAACACCTACAAAGCGGATCCGATCTACATCAGCATGGCATCGCATGCGAAGTTTCCGGAATCGCTCTTTAAGGGATCGCCGGAGACTCTTGAGGCTCTTCGCCGTGCCATTCGTTTCCCTACCGCTTCGGGGCAATGAGCGGAGCGAATGCAAGCCCGACGCGAAGCGCAAGCGCGATAACGCGCAGCCTCAAGAAAGGGCGCAGCCATCAATAGATGACAGGATTCGGCAGCCAGAGCATGGTGGCGCCTCTCCGGCGCGTCATCGTTAAGCGACCCGAAGAAGCGTTTCGTAGTCGAGATCACATCAACAAGGAATGGAAGGATCTCGGCTACACTCGGCCTCCGAATCTGGAGGACGCCGCTCGACATGATCAGCAGTTCGTCGCCTTGCTGAAAGAAGCCGGCGCTGAAGTTCTGTACCTTCCTGAAGACGAGCGCACGGGACTGGATTCCTTGTACGCTCATGACCCCGTGCTCGTGACCGATCGCGGCGCCATCGTTTTCCAAACAGGAAAGGTCGCGCGCCGCGGCGAGGGACCGGCTTTTTCGGATGCGTTCAACAGTTGGGATGTACCGATCTTAGGAACAATTGACGGCTCTGCAACTGCCGAAGCCGGCGACATGGTGTGGCTCGATCACGATATATTGCTTGTCGGCCGTGGCTTCCGAACGAATGCGCTCGGTATTGAGAGGCTTTCGGACTTGCTGAATCCACTGGGCGTTGCTGTGATCCCAGTTGAACTTCCCTATTGGAACGGTCCGCAGGACGTTCTTCACCTGATGTCGTTCATCAGCTTGTTGGATGAAGATCTGGCGGTCGTTTATCGTCGCATTCTTCCGGTTCCGCTATTTGAGCTGCTCAGCGTCTACGGTGTGCAGCTCGTCGATGTTGCGGAGGAAGAGTACGAGACCCTCGGCTGCAATGTTCTTGCAGTGTCGCCTCGGAATGTAATTATGGTGAAGGGCAACCCAAAGACGCGTTCCAGGCTGGAAGCCGCAGGGTGTAAGGTATCTGAATTCGATGGCAGTGAGATCTGTCTCCCGGGCGCGGGCGGCCCAACCTGCCTCACGCGGCCGCTCTTGCGGAGATACGATGCCGGTTGAACGTATTGTGGTTGTTGGTGCTGGAGCCGTTGGGTGTTACTTCGGCGGAATGCTGGCGCGCGCCGGCACGCCTGTGACGCTGATCGGGCGCGCGGCCCATGTCGATGCGATCAACCGTAATGGGCTGTTTCTGGAACGCAGCGACTTTCAAGCGCATATCAAAGTGCAAGCAGACACACGCGTCGAGGCCGTTCGGGACGCCACGATAGTTCTTCTATCGGTAAAGACGACGGATACCGAGACCGCCGCGGCGGCACTTGCCCCCCATCTAGGACGCGACGCGCTGTTAGTCAGTTTTCAAAATGGTGTTGATAATGCTGAACGTATCCAGCGTGCCATTGGGATCAAGGCTGTTCCCGCTGTGGTTTACGTCGCCGCCGCAATGACCGGACCGGGACGCGTCAAGCACAACGGCCGGGGCGATATCGTGATCGGACATTTGTCTCGACTCGAGAGTGTCTTTAAAAATGCAGAAATTCCATGCCGCGTGTCCGACAACATTGCTGCGGAGCTGTGGACGAAACTTGTAATGAATTGCGCCTACAACGCCATCTCCGCACTCACCCGTTCGCACTATCTGGCTATTAAAGAGAATCCACTCGCCCTCACGTTAATGAAAGAACTGATCCGTGAAGTCGTCGCCGTTGCTTCGGCATCAGGCATCCGCATCGCAAGCCCCGAGGAACTGTTCGAGACCGCATTGAAGCTCGGAGCCGCGATGTCCACTGCCACATCATCCACGGAGCAGGACATCGCGCGAGGGCGCCCAACCGAGATCGATTCCTTGAATGGCTATGTTGCACGTCGCGGTAAAGAACTGGGCATTCCAACGCCCATCAATACGGCACTGCATGCTTTGGTAAAACTGTTAGAAGCTCAAGCGCGCGGAGATTCCATAAGTCAAAACGCTTGAGCCGCGGATGATCATCCGGCGTAATCGGTGCAATCCGCGCCTTAAGTTTAAGTTCGTCTCAATCGAGCCAGACCGAGGCCGGCGCCGATCAAGAGTACTCCGGCAAGGCGATTGGAAACTTTTTCGAACCGTGGATTCTTCGCTAACAACATCGTTCGGCCGGCGAGCTTTCCGTAAGTCACGAGAATGAAGAACTCCACAACAATCGAGCTTACGCCCAGAACGAGCACTTGAAGGACGATGGAATAATTGGGCTCGATGAATTGCGGCAAAATCGCCGCGAAGAAAAGAAGCGCTTTGGGATTTGCGCCCTGAAGCAGAAACCCATCACGCCAGATCCGGAAATTCGATGTTGCACGCGATGTTTCTTGCGGCGCGTGCAGCATAGATGATTTGCTCCTGAAACATTGCACACCGAGGTACAGAAGATACGCGGCGCCAGCCCACTTGATCAGAAAGAACAAATCGTATGAAGCAACGATCAGCGCGCCCAGGCTCGTGGCAGACAACGCAAAATACAGCGCGTTTGCCGAGAGTATTCCCAAACTTGCCCACACCGATCTCGCTGCGCCCTGCCGAAGTCCCTGAGACAGCACGAACAGTACGGCCGGCCCAGGAGTAATGCTCAATACCGCTTCCGTGATAACGAATAAGAACCAGGTTTCAAATCTCACCGTGGTCTATTCCGACTTCGTCAGTGGCCAAAATTTGAAGAATTCGGCGAAAAAGATCAGGAAGGGAAATGTAACGGCCAAAAGCGCCGACGCCAACCAAATTTCCATATCGTAGGTTGGAGGGCCGGAGTGAAGCGCCCCTGTGACTACCGGCGAGAGCGCACGGTAAGCCTGCGCGAGGACCGTTCCGATAATTGCGACGAGTACGGCGTTCGCAATACCCTTCGCCGGCTGAGTCAGTTTGCCCATAAGCGAATTTTGAAGCATGTTCAAAACGATGATCGTTCCAAAGATGTACGGGATCGGAACCGTCACGAGAAATACCATCACGTCCATCCGCAGCACGCTGACGCCGATCCAAAAGACAAGTGCGCCCAATGCTAGACAGACGCCGGTCCATACCAGACCGAGCACAGGCTGCTGCATGACCGCAGGGAATTTCGTCAGCGGCCATAAATCGAAACTCAACATCAGAAACATGATGCTGAGGAACGTGACGTAGAAGACGAGCGCATTGAGGGCCATGAACATTCCATGCGGATCAAGCGAAGCCACATATACGGGCGCGCCTTGCATAAAGCCGTAATCGAAGAACAGACGGAAAAGAAGAATATTCACTACGTAACACGAAATCAGCATCGCTAGTCCCGCAACGATTTCATTCTTGATGCGCGCCTTGAAAGGCCAACCACCCAGGATAATGGAAGCCCAAAAGGTCACGATGACGGACACTATGATCGCGTGCGAGGGGACCGGCCCCGGCGGTGTCAAGTTTCCGCCTGCAATGGCAAGATACGTCGGCGCGACCACCGCCCCCACTACAACGGTGAGAGCAGCCAATAGAATCCCTTTCAACGGCTGCTTTTGTCTCGCCGCAAAGGGCGGCTGATTCGTTCCCCAGGTGACGCCAATAACGATCTCCATGGGAATGATGCAAATCATCAAATAAGCGACCCAGCTGCCAAAGGTCGGAAAGTCAAAAAGGGAGATGAAGCCGAGGGATACGGCCATCACTAAAATTGCTGCGGCGATTCCTAAAACTGGCTGCTTCAATCCGAGCACACTTCCTCCGTGTTGTTAGTTTCAATGAGGTATTTTGCGCGGGGATGATACCACACAGCGCGGGGCGGTGTCGGAGGCTCCGAGAAAACAAAAAAGGCCGCGGATTATGTCTTCCGCGGCCTCTCCGTCAGCGATTCAGAGAGACTTTGTCAGTTGTTGCCGGTTGCGCCTCTCGCGAAAACTCTTCCGTCGGGCATCGTGATCTGAGCCTGGCCGATCCGATTCGATTCCGGTTTCTTGGCGCGAACACCGCTGACCTGCACCTTGTCACCAACTTTCAGAGAATCCGGTCTCCAGCCTTGTCGGAAAAGCGCATTCGGCGGACCGCCTTCGACGGAATAGACGACGCTTTTTCCGTTTTCGACGGCTTCGATATTCACGTAGATGTGAGGATTCATCCAGTCGACGCTCTTTACTGTGCCCTCGAATTTAATGGGCTTGGCCGTGTCGAACTCGGCCGAGATGGCGTGATGCGCAAGCAAAGGAATTGCGGAAGTGAGCAGTCCTACGCAGAGACCGATCGCAATAAGAGAATTTCGCTTCATTAGACCTCCTCATGACATCGCTGAGAACTGAAGGGTCATTATTTTTGCCGCTCTTCGCTAAGTCAAGCGATTATTCGGAAAGGGCTCCCTTGGTACCGAGGGGTCTGATCCCTTGTCCCCGTCCCCGTGCCGTTGACACAATCTCTACGGCTGTATACGATGCCCCGGCCGTTCGTAGGAGGTGCACTTGGCTGTTCCTTTAATTTTCAAAACGATCGAAGAGAGCGGTATCAGCACGTGGATCCGCGACTCACCATCTTTCTTCGCCTATTGGTTTATTCTTTCGTTTCATGCCATTGGTATGGGATTGCTCGTTGGCGCCAGCGTCGTCATTGATCTGCGAATACTCGGCGTGGCTCGTGACCTGCCTCTATCGCCACTGAAGGGACTGTACGGCATCATTTGGACGGGTTTCTGGATCCAGGTGGCTTCCGGGCTATTGCTCTTGATTGCGTATCCCACAAAAGCTTTCACCAACCCGGATTTTTATCTCAAGTTGACCCTGATCGGGCTGGCTGTTGCATTCATGCAAAAGCTGAGACAGCGTGTTTTCAGTGACTCCACCTTGACCGAACCGGAAATGATGACGAAAGGCAAAGCCCTCGCGACGTGGTCGCTCGTTTTTTGGGTCGGCGCTGTAACGGCCGGCCGGTTGCTCGCTTACACGTACAACTATCTGAAGTACGACTACCGAGGTTAGAGGATTTGCGAGTATGAACTTGGCACACGTCCATCTTTTATTGAATCACATACCGGTCCTCGGGACGCTTATTGCATTAGGCCTGTTTCTCGTGTCGCTCGTAGCTAACCACGATGACCTGAAGCAAACGAGCCTCGCGCTTTTCTCGTTGGTCGCCCTTCTCGCAATTCCGACGTACATCAGCGGCAGCGGTGCACAAGGAGCACTCAAGGAATCGCCTGATGTGTCCATGAGCGCCATCGAAGCGCATCAAGGTGCGGCCCTATTAGCATTCATCTCTATGGAAATTACAGGCGCAGCATCCTTGATCGGTTTATGGCGTTTCAGCCGGACCGTCAAGAATCCGTGGGGGTCCGGCCCGGGGCGGCTTAATTTGTTGACTGTGCTGTTCCTTGCGGCGTTGTCGTCTGGATTGATGGCCGTCGCGGGAAATACCGGAGGCGACATCCGGCATTCCGAGATTCTCGCCGGTCAGGAGGCGACGTCAACTATTGGCGCCGTTGGCGCTGGCTTGACGGAGGCAATCCACCACTTCGTGATCGATTCTTCAATGTGGGTTTGGCCGATTCTCGAAGATCTCCACTTCCTCGGGTTGATACTCCTCCTGGGCTCTGTTGGAGTTCTCAATCTCCGCATCCTCGGATTCCTGAAGCAGTTGCCCCTGGCTCCACTGCATCGATTCATTCCATGGGGAATCGCCGGATTCGGCATTAACGTGGTTACCGGATTTCTTTTCTACCTGGGAATGCCCGACTTTTACATCTTGAACATCGTGTTTCAGCTGAAGATGTTCACTATCCTGCTCGCGGGTACAACGTTGTTAGTGTTCTACTGCACCAGCGCCTTCCGCTCATTGGAACATCTCGGACCGGGAGAGGACGCGCCCGCATTCGCGAAATTCATTGCCGTAAGTTCGATCGTTTTGTGGATTGCAGTGATTGTTCTTGGGCGGTATATACCGTTCGGCGAGGTGACGTAGGGGAGTCACCACAGCGACACACAGACACAGAGAGGCCGCGTCAAATGATCAGTTGATCGCGGCCTCTCTGTGTCTCTGTGGTGATACCCCTATTTCGTTTTCGCTAACTCATCGTACAACGACGCGTAAAAAGCCGGTTGGAACTGCCAACCCAGGTCGTCCGTTTTGACCTGCGATGCCAATTGCTCTTTGGTAGCCCCGGCTTTTATCGCATCGGCGGCTCGCTTCACCACAGTATCAAACTTCATTCTGTACGCTTGGATATCGGCTTTCGATTTCGGTTCACCGCGGCCGGGAATAGCTTGTTCGAAATCGAGGGATAACACGCCATCGAGAATCTTAGTCCACTCGACGGCACTGCCTCCGTTGGCGAAGTCAACGATGGGTGTTGCGTCTGTGATTTGATCGCTCACCATGACGATTTTCGTGTCAGGAAAATAAACCATCGTGTCGTCGCCGGTATGGCCGCGCCCAAAACTGTATAGCCGGACTTCGGCATCGGCCAATTTGAGCGTGTAGTCTTTCGGGAATGTTTGAGTCGGCCGGCCGGGAATAGCC
>DATFXZ010000126.1:0-11189 GCA_035315305.1 Terriglobia bacterium
TTGTTAGTCGACAATTTGAATAAAAAACGGAAACAACTCAGAACAATCAGTCGCGGAATGGCGGTAACTGCGTGAAGAGCATCGTTAATGAACATCTACAGACCAGCTGAGGTTATGCAGACTGTCAGCCAGATACATTTGAGATAGCACCACGATATCGTGCCAATTCCGCCCCACCGCTGGCGATCTTGTATCGCAAAGGTCCTCGAATGCACACATCGAAGACTGTGTTGATAATCGATCCCAGCAGTTGAGGGCACATGGTGACCATGTGCCCTCACGACATAAAAGGGTGTGCCTGATTTTTAGGCGTCCACTCTCTGAAAAACCCCTTCGACGACTCGTCCGCGAGCAGGGATCGACCATCCGCGGTTTTCTATCTTATCTCCGTATTTGAGGATTTAAACGACGTTGAGATTGCCGGCGTTGTCAGCCAGCTTTCGGCATGATATCTCGGCAGTATCTGAAACGTATTCGGCGGGCATCCGGCAATAATGTCAGCCGAGCTTTCATGCTGATTAACGCTTCTCTTCACAAAATTACCGCCATTCCTAGACTGATTGTCCTTAGTTGTTTTCGTTGTTTATTTACAACCCGAAAGGACTCCGGCTGGCGTGGTCTTCCTTCGTTGTTCGGTCAGCGTTAGGCAAACGTTTCGAACCGCCGTGTACGGACCCGTACGCACGGTGGTGTGGCAGGGGTCGGTGGGCGACCACCGCCCCTATGCCGATCGATGTGGCGGGCGTTGGAAACGGGATCTTCACTGAAGATGTACGCGCCAGCGCTCGACCCTACCGAGACAAAATAGGGTTCGCGTCACTCCCGGTATTCGCCCCAATGCCGAGGGCCAGCGTCAAGATCGCAACAAGTGAAAACCCGGATTCTTCCACAGTCGGCGCAGCGCGTATCGCACCGTTATTCCTCGCGTAAGACCACGATTGGGTCGACGCGGGAGGCCCGCCGGGCCGGAAGCCAGCAGGCGGCGAGGGAGATTGCAGCCAGTAGCGACGCCACAAGAACGAACGTGGCAGGATCCGTGCTGGACACGCCGTACAACAGATTCTTCAGAACTCGCGTGGCCGCCCATGAACCCAGCAAGCCGATCGACAAGCCGGCGGCGGTGAGCGTGACGCCGTGGTGCACAACCATCAGCGTCACTTTGTGCGCGCTCGCGCCCAGCGCCATGCGCAATCCGATTTCGCGGCTGCGCTGCGTGACGGCATAGGAAAGCACTCCGTAGAGACCGATCGATGCGAGCAGCAAAGCCAGCGCCGCGAAAGCGCCGAGCAACGTCATTTGCTGACGGCGGTCGGCGACATTCAAATCGACGATCTCTTCCATCGTGCGGATGGCGGAAACAGGCTCTTCAGGATCGACGCTCGCAACCACCCGGCGTATCGGTTCGACGAGACTCATCGGCTCATTCTTCGTTCGCACGACGAGGAAATCGGCCAGGCCGCCGCCATCGATCGGCTGCGAGGCGGGCACATACACACCCGGTTTCATCCACAGGCCGTAGCCGCGCTCCTGCACGTCCGCGACGACACCGATGACGGTCCGCCAGATCATATTGGGAAAGTTAACGGAGATTCGATGCCCGATCGCCGGCTCGTTCGGCCAGAAGTGACGCGCGAATGTTTCGTTGATCACGATGACGGGAGTGGAAGAAGCCGTATCGCGATCGTCGAACAACCGGCCCTCCCGCACCTTCACTCCCAGCGTTTGCAGATACGAAGGACTTCCGATCCGGAACAAGGCGTCGGGCGAGAAATTCAGATCCGGTGCGACACCTTCAATGCGGAAGCCCCGGGTATTGCCGATGCTCTGAAACGGAAGGGTGCTCGCAAACGCTGCGCCGCCCACGCCGGGCAGCGCGGCTGTGCGTTCAAGGACGCGCTGATAGTAGTCGAGACGTTTTACTGCGTCGCTGTACTTCGGTGCTAGGGCCGTGCGCAGGGTCAGCAGGCGATCGGAGTTGAAGCCGAGATCGACGGCGCGCAGATTCGCCATCGTCTGGATCATCAGTCCGGCGCCGGTGAGCAGCACGAGGGCGATTGCGACTTCAAGAACGACGAGCGCGTCGCGAGTGGTGCGTCCGTGCAGGTCCGTTCCGGAGCGGCCGCCATGCTTCATGCTGTCGTTGAGTCCGGCCCGCGTGATCTGGATCGCGGGAACGATGCTGAACACTACCCCGGTCAGCAACGACAGAACCAGAGTGAAAGCAAGGACCCGAAGATCGATACCCGGCTGGGAGCTCGGCGGAAGTCCGAGGGGCACCATTTCAGCGAGAATCTTCGTTCCGGCCTTCGACAAGCCGAGTCCGACGACGCCGCCGGCGAACGAGAGCAACGCTCCTTCGGTGATCATCTGCCGAATCAGGCGGCCGCTGCCGGCGCCCAGGGCCGCGCGGATCGCCAGTTCGCGCTGGCGTCCGACGCCGCGCGCGAGCAGCAGGGCGGCCAGGTTGGCGCACGCGATCAGGAGCACGCAGCCGGCGGCGGCCATCAACACAAGGAGCATGGTGCGCGTGGTTCCGAGCACGTCTTCCTTGATAGGCACCACAACGGAGTCCACATAACGATTGTCGTTCGGGTACTGCTCCTTCAGCCGCCTGCTGACCGCCGCTATATCTTCCGACGCCGCCTCAAGGGTTACGCCGGGCTTCAATCTCCCGACCACGCTGAGGAAATGGCTGCCGCGCAGGGCGCGGAAGGCCGGGTTCGCGTTGATCGGCTGCCAGTAGTCGCGCTCGCGGTCGCGATAGACGAAGCCGCGCGGCATGACGCCGATGACGGTGTAACGGGCATCGTTCATCACGATCGAACGGTTGAGAATCGAACGGTCACCCCCGTACCGCCGCTGCCACAATCGGTAGCTGATGAGCACGACCTGAATGGAGTCGCGATCCTCCTGTTCGGTAAACGTGCGTCCCATTAGCGGGCCGACGCCAAGAACGCCAAAGAAGTTGGCCGTTACGGCCAGTCCGTTGACTTGCTCGGGCGCGCCGTCGCCGGTAAAAATCGCGTTGCGGCCCCGCGTCGCCGCCATGTCCATGAAGACGTGATTCTGTTCCCGCCAGTCGATGTAATTGGCCGGCGCCGGCGTGTTTCTCGAGAACCCGATGGAGGTCGCATCCTCGAAGACCATCATCAGGCGGTCGGGATCCGAATACGGCAGCGCGCGCAGGACGACCGCATCGAGAGTCGAGAAGATCGCAGAGTTCACTCCGATGCCAAGCGCGAGTGCGCAGATCGCCACGCACGTGAAGCCCGGCGCCTGCCGCGCCATTCGCAGTCCGTAACGCAGATCGGCCAGTAGTGTCCTCATGGTGGGTAGTACTCCCTTCGCGGAAAGAGGTTACGAAGTTAGGCAAGAAAAGATTTCACACCTCGGTTCCTATTGCAATGATGACAGCATCTGCCCACCGCGACAGAACGGTCTGTCCTTCCTGAAAATGTCATGGGTGCCTAATTGTTCAACTCATGACGGCAACAACGATCAGCTCAACGCGGGTAATGCCATCGTGAAAGCCCTCGAAGTTGCGAGCTTGCGTCAGTTCCAAAGGAAGATAGGTCCCTGCCGTTTGACGGGCTGCAGTTGAAAGCGAGCTATGCGACGCGTTCGTAACGATGGTGAAGGCCGCCGACCTCCGGAAACGGAACGACTCGGCCAACGGATTGCACAGGTCGCGGTTCTGGCTAATCTCTGTCCAATGAGAGATGCAGCCGAGACCGGTGGTAGTAAGAAAAGTATGAACGCAAGGTACGACGCAGCGACTCTTCATTAAGGACGATGACGTGATTCAGACATTCTCTGCGAATCGAGCCGATGACGCGTTCGACGTACGCACGTTGCCAGGGAGACCGCGGAGCGCTAAAAGCTTCTTTGATGTTCATGTTTGAGACTTGTTTGCGAAACTCTTGTCCATAGATCCGATCGCGATCGCGCAGCAAATATCGAAGCGCGGTATCAAACGGGAACGCTTCCAACATTTGCTGCGCGGTCCATTCAGCCGTCGGATGAGCTGTAACGTTAAAGTGAACAACACGACGTCGATCATGTGCGAGAACGATAAAAACGAACAGGATTTCAAACCAGACGGTATACACGGCGAAGAAGTCGACTGAGGCGAGTTGAGAGGCATGATTCTGGAGGAACGTCCTCCACGTCTGCGACGGGGGTTTCGACCTTCGAACCATGTATTTGGCAACGGATGCCTCGGAGATCTTAATGCCCAATTTCATCAGTTCGCTGTCAATCCGAGGTGCGCCCCAAGTGGGATTCTCGCGGCTGATGCTTCGAATCAGATCTCGAGTCTCTTTTGGAACGCGAGGACGCCCGGGTTTGCCATGACGAGTCTTCCAAGTCCAATACCAGCGGAATCCTTGACGATGCCAGCCAATGACGGTCTCAGGCTTGACGATGATGAGGGCTGAACGCCAGCTTGACCACACACGTGAAAGCCAAACCCAGATGCATCGGTCGCCTGGTTTGAGGACCACCCGCTTCGGTTTTTGGGTTCGTTGCAGCACGATCAATTGATGACGCAAGGCGATGATCTCGGCCTGCATTCCGGCGCGAGTCCGAAAGCCAAAAAAGAGGGAATTCAAAAACACCAATATAAGGTCAAGCACAGCGGCAAAAAGACTACCAGATTGGGACGCAACTCCAACAATTCAAATGCCGACGTGATTTTTAGGAAAGACAACCCACATTCTTTGAAATCCCGCTTGTGCTCGGATTGCTCGCGGCTGGTGCTCCCGCCGGTGCCGCAGCTGCATTTGTTGTTTGCAGGTGCTGCCGTCAATTTACCTTCATTGTTGACCGTCGCCAGGTACACGCACTTGAAGATTGCGGTATGCTCGCACTGTTCCTATGGACGATCGCAGCCGGCCGCGAATTGCTCTTGTCGTGACTTTCAAAACGAAAAGACCTGTGAGTTGGATTGCAGACGGGGTCATTCGCGTGATACCGCCAACACACCGGTTCTATCGAGCACGAAAAACGTTTCACCGGGTCGCGCGGCCAAAAACAATTCAATGGTGCACGTGATTGACGAAGCCAGCCGTTTGCCGATTTTTCCAACCCTTGGAAAGAACCACTTCCAAATAGCGCCGGTCGACGAGGGTTAGACTGTTTTCCTGGCCCGTAGAAAATAGAAGAACGTAGTCAGCGCCAACCAGATGAGAAACAGGGGCACGGTCCACTCCATGCCTGTGACGAATGGCGTGCTGCCGCCAAGCGCCAGAATCGCCACAATGCCGGCCATTGAAATTAAGGGATGGCCCGGCATTTTGATCGGCAAGGTTCGAAGTCTCTCCGACGGCAGTGCTTGTCGAAAACGGATGTGGGTCACAAGGATCGTGACCCACACGAAAAACATTGCGGCCACGGCTGTGCCGTAGAGCAGAAGGAATGCCTGCTGTCCTTTGAGAGCGAGCACAATCGCGGCGACCATTCCCGCACCTGATGCCCACAGAGCGGGCAGCGGCACGCCACGCGGATCGACAGTGCCGAGCAGTCCCGGCACGTAACCCGCACGCGCTAGTGAGAAGATCATACGGCTGCAGAGATAGAGGTTCGTATTCACACTCGACAGCGCCGCGGAAATCACGATGAAGTTCATGATGCCCCCGGCAAATGGGATTCCGCTTCCGTTGAATACTTTCACAAAAGGGCTACCGGAAAGCCGATCGCCGGTGGCTGCGATGCTGGGCCATGGCGTGACTGTCACGATGATGAACATCGCGAGAAGATAGAAAGCAATGAGCCGAAGCAGCATGCTGCGCAGCGCACGCGGTACCGATTCTGCCGGGTGCTCAGCTTCGCCAGCTGTTACAGCGACCACTTCGATGCCCATGTAACTCGTGATCACGAGCGTTAACGCGAGCCACACACCAGTCCATCCGTGGGGCAAGAAGCCTCCATGCGCAGACAGATTTGAGAGTCCGACCGGCGGCTGTCTGATCCCGATAATCAGCGCTCCTCCAAGCACTATGAAGCCGGCAATTGCAAGCACCTTAATCATCGCAAGCCACGATTCCAGGGTACCGAACATCTTCACGTTTGCCGCATTCACCGTTAGAACGAGAACCGAAGAACCGATGACCCATACGGCGGAAGGAACTCCAGGGAACCAGTATCCGAAATAGAGGCCGACGGCAGTGACTTCGGCGCCGATCGCGACGGTTTGCGCAAACCAATACGTCAGCCGCACCGTGAATCCGGCCCATCGGCTTACGTATTTGTCGGCATACATTCCGAAGGACCCGGCGACCGGATAAACTGTGGCCATCTCAGCGAGCGCGTACCCTATGATGATCGCGACGACTGCGCCCAGGATGTAACTGACCAAAACCCCAGGCCCGGCAATTTGGATCGTTACAGCGCTTCCCAGGAACAATCCCACGCCGATCGCACCGCCAATCGCGATCATCGTCAGTTGCCAGCTCGTGAGCCTTCTGTGGAGTCCTTGCTCCTGATCGACGCCGATTGATGGCTGCAGCGTTTCTTGAGGCTGCGCGCTATCGCGCTTGCGCTTCGCGTCGGGCTTGCATTCGCTCCTCTCATGACTCATTGGCCAGGGCCTCAAGGAATCCATCAATTTCCTCTGCAGTGTTGTAATGGACAAGTGAAGCGCGGATGGCGCCAACATCTTCCGAAAGTCCCAGACGCTTGATCAGCCGTGGACAATACAGATGTCCATATCGAATGGCGTAACCGCGCCGACCCACCTTTTCACAAGCGTCGGCGGGCGGTAGGCCGTCGACGGTGAAGCAAAAGGTCGGCGTACGATTCGAAGGCTTTCGCAGTCCGTAAACTCGCACAGACGGAATCGTCTCCAGACCTCGAAGCATGCGATCTGAAAGCGTCATCTCATAACTGCGTATGGCTTCCATCGCGTGGCGGACCGTTTGACGCCGGTCTCCACAAGCACCACATCTGCGGCCGACATCCTCGAGATAATCGATGGCGGCGATCAGTCCCGCAACGTTCTCATAAACGTACGTCCCAATCTCAAACTTGTACGGCGCAGCGTCTGGAATGAAGTACTCGCGAAATGCGGGCAGGTTATCGAGATGCTGTTTCCTTCCCCAGCCGAACCCCATGTGCGGCGCGAACGCCTTGTATGTGGAACACGCCATGTAGTCGATGTCGGTATTCTGCACGTCGATCGGACCGTGGGGTAGGTAGTGAACAGCATCGACAAAAACCTCGGCTCCGGCGCCGTGCGCCGCTGCGGCGACCGTTGAGACATCCACCAGAGAACCCGTCGCATTCGAAGCCCAGGTCACAGCGACGAGTCGCGTCTTATCCGAGAGCAGCGGAACCAGGTCCTTCAAGTCGAGGCGAGGATTCCCATCCGCAAGAGGCCAGAAGCGAATCGTGAATCCTCGTTTCTGCAGATCGAACCAAACCGATATGTTTGCTTCGTGGTCAAGTTCGGTGACGATGATTTCGTTGCGTCCATCGCGCTGTTCCGCGATGGTCTGGCTCACGAGCCGCATGAACGACGTGCCGTTCAATCCGAATACGATTTCATTCGGGTCCGCCGCATTCACCAAATCGGCTACAGCTACCCGTGCTCGCTCGATAACGTCATCCACTTCCCGTGAAAGCATGTATGGTCCGCCACGCTGCACCATCCGGTGAACCAGGTGATCCCTCACGGCATCGACGACGCGCGCCGGCAACTGGGCCCCAGCGGCGTTGTCGAAGAAGATCGTTCCACGGGGCTCGTTTAAAGCTGGAAACTGGCTTCGTATGGAGTCTATGGGGAAACTCATTTTTGGATCACGAGGGGATTATACGTGTTGGTGCTACAATCCGCTGCCGTGCCTGTTTCCGTGGAGAATTCCAGGATTGTATATAACGGGTTGAAGCGGTCCGGTGTGAAGATCGTTTCAGCTTTGCCTGAGACGTGGCTCATCCATTTGATCAATATGGCAGAGGCAGATCCGGATACAACTTTGGTGCGGCTGGCGCGGGAGGAAGAAGGGATTGGGATTTCGGCGGGAGCCCATCTGGCAGGAGTCCGATCGGCGTTGCTGATGCAGAACCATGGATTCCTGGCAGCAATCAATCCTATCGTCTCTCTCGCCTTTCTGTACAAGATTCCTTTACTGATGCTCATCAGTTATCGCGGCCACATGGGAGAACGTGACCCCTGGCAAACACAGGGCGGACGCTTTACCGAACCTGTGCTAAAGGCACTGAATATTCCGTACGATTATTTGGCCAATCCGAAGGACGTCGAACGTCAGATCAGCGAGGCCCAAACGCTTGCCGAGTCGTCGCTGACACCAGTAGCCTTGCTGCTGTCGCGCCAATTGATGTGGGAAGCGTGATGCAAAGAATCGAAGCGCTGCGCGTTGTCTATGCCGACATCGAAAGCGACATCGTCGTCACGATCATGGGTGCGGTCGCGGTGGAGCTCTATACACTTGGCCATCGGAAGAACTTTTTCTACCTCCAGCATGCAATGGGCTTGGCTTCTTCAATGGGACTCGGGCTCGCACTTTCGAAACCCGACAAACGGGTGATTGTTCTGGACGGCGATGGATCGTTGCTGATGAATCTTGGAGCGCTGACGACGCTCGCCTGGTACGCTCCAAAGAATCTGATTCATGTCGTTTTCGACAATCAGAGCTTGTTGTCAGTTGGCGGATTTCCGACTGCGACTTCTGCGGGATCGGATTTAGCGGGCATCGCTCAGAAATCCGGGTACTTCGAGACGACGACGGTCCACTCAGTAGAGGACTTCACAAGAGCCTGGCGCGCAGCGCGAGAGCGCCTCGAGCTGAGCATGATCGTCGCGAAAGTCGAGGCCGCCGGTCCGAAGTCCTTTCTGATGGATTTGCCGCTACTCGAAAACCGATTCCAATTTCAGCGATGGCTTAAAGAAGGGTGAAAACCCATATGCCCGTATTGACGGATCTCATTCGTGCCATACAGAACGCCGAGATCGAAGTCGTGGATCTCACAGCCGACCTAAGCCCCAAAACGCCTCTCCTGCCGCTGCCGCCGCAGTGGCCGAATACGCCGGCGTTTCAGCTTCATGAAATTTCGCGCTATGACGAGCGCGGCCCCGCGTGGTACTGGAACTGGTTTTCGACCGGTGAACACACTGGAACTCATTTCGACGCGCCCATTCATTGGGTCAGCGGCAAAGATCTTCCGGACAATAGTGTCGATCGGCTTCCCGCGCAGCTTTTCATCGGTCCCGCATGTGTGCTGGATGTTACCGCCGAATCGAAGTCGAATCCGGACTTTTTGGTCGATGTGTCTTTAATTGAGAATTGGGAACATCACAATGGAAGGATCCCAGCTCGCAGTTGGGTTCTTTTACGCACGGGATGGTCGAAGCGAAAATCGACATCCGCATATTTGAACGTCGACGAGAACGGGCCCCATACTCCCGGTTGGAAGAAGGAAGCCTCACTATTCCTCGCCGAGCAGCGAGACGTTCTTGGAGTCGGTGTCGAGACCATCGGTACAGACGCTGGACAGGCCGCCCGCTTCGATCCGCCTTTCTGCAATCACTTCGTAATGCACGGCCACGGCAAGTTTGGATTGGCCAGTCTGACCAATCTCGATATTCTGCCGTTGACTGGCGCTGTCGTGATTGCTGCGCCATTGAAAATCGTGAGTGGCTCCGGCAGTCCCGTGAGAGTGATCGCACTCAAACCAGCGGGCATGGGCTCTGCTGATCCTGTTGAATGATATTCTGCATTTCTTGTGCGCGAAATTTGCGTCGCTACCATAATGCAGTGGATTTAAAAGGGGGGACAATGCGACGTGACCGGAAATGGCTTTCCGCTCTTTTACAGGCTGTTTGTTACATTACGATCTGCCTTCCGGCGCTGCCCAGTGGTTAAACTACCCAGATCCACGCGTTCCGCGGACTGTTGATGGAAACCCGACCCTAGAGCTGGCGCTCCAAAACCGCCCGACGGCAAGCCTGACTTTTCGGGAATCTGGAGCTGTCCGTGGCGAATTAGGGAATTTGCGCGAATCTAAGGCAATTTGAACATTTGATGGCATGCCGGCATGCGCGACCTGGCGTTTCTCTTCGTCCATTTACTCGTCGTCATCTGCCGACTCGCAAGACCTGGCGGCGTCCGTTCTGTCATGGCGGAGTCCGTTCTCGTCACAGATCACGTTGGCTTTCGGAATCGAGATTAATAAAGATGTCCATGCCGAATTCCAAATTAGGCTGAAATTTAGGGGATTAGGGGTTGGTAGGATTGCGCATGCGCGATCTGGTTATCCTACTAGTCCATTTGATCACAACAATTGTGAGGTTTGTTCGGCCCGGCGGTTTGCGCGCCGTTGTTGCAGAATCCGTTCTTGCCAACCATCAATTACTGATTCTCAACCGTTCGCGTCAGCGTGCGCCAAATCTCCTCGCGCTGGATCGGCTCATCGCTGGAATCTGTTCGCTTTGGATTAGGCCGAGTCGGCTTCGCCGGTTGGCGATCGCCTTCAAGCCATCCACGTTGTTGAGTTTTCATCGCGCGTTGGTGAAGCGAAAATACCGGTTCCTATTTTCACCAAAGCAAAAAACCAAGCCGGGTTCGAAAGGTCCGACAGCGGATTTGATCCGTGCGGTTGTCGAAATGAAACAGCGCAATCCGATCTGGGGATGTCCTCACATCGCCGACCAAATCAATTTGGCGTTCGGGACCTCTATTAATAAGGATGTCGTCCGGCGGATTCTTGCCCAACATTACCGACCGATGCCAACGGAAGGTGGTCCATCATGGCTAACGTTCATCGGTCATGTGAAGGACAGCTTGTGGAGTCTCGACTTATTTCGATGCGAATCGGTCGATTTGCGAACGTATTGGGTACTGGTCGTGATGGACCTATACACGCGCAGAATCATCGGGTTTGGAATTCAGGCTGGCGTCGTCGATGGCACGGCGCTCTGCCGGATGTTCAAGCAGGCCATTCGAGTTGCGAGCCTTCCGAAATATCTGAGTTCAGATCATGATCCGTTGTATCGATTTCATCAATGGGGTGCCAACCTCAGAATCCTTGGTGTCACGGAAATCAAAACCGTCCCCTATATTCCCTGGTCTCATCCTTTCATCGAGCGATTAATTGGAACCATCCGCCGGAAATGCACTGCTCCGCATTCCCGGCGTAATGCAGAGTCCATTTTTATGCGGAGCGGAAGACTTCCG
>DATFXZ010000127.1:0-8750 GCA_035315305.1 Terriglobia bacterium
CATGGAAATACGAAAAGGCCAACGGCGACTTCAAGATCAGCATGCAATAGATCTTTCGGCCGCGGCACCGAATCGAAACCGATTTTCTCAACACCTCCGGGACATGAATTCTCATCGCGTAAGCGACGCCGCATACGCCGCCAGGTCGACAATGTCTTCGTCGGTGAGCTTTGCGACGACGCGTTTCATCAGCGCGGAGTTTGTGCTGGAGTTGGCCCCGGTCTGGAAATTGTAGAGCTGACGCACAAGATAAATCGGATGGACGTTGGCCAGGCGGGGCACATTGCCCAACCCCTTCAAGCCTTCACCGTGGCAGATGACGCATTCGACGGTCTTACCGTTCCCGCCAGTCTGGGCGAGCGCCTTGCCCTTCGCAACACTGCCAAGCGGCACCCATGCGTTGAAGCCCGCGCCAGGCCCCGGGTCACGCAATCGCGCTCTTGGGACGTCCATCGGCAGCATGATGATGCGATTGCCGATTGGCTCCATCGTCTTGTCGTCAGGATCGATGAAGCGCATCCGGCCCTGGCCGAGATAGGTTTTCGGCACCATGTTCTGCTCAATAACCTTGACCCAAGGCGTTGTCGGCGGTTTGAGTGAAGCGAACCATTCGGCTGCCGCGAGAATGTCCTCGTCCGGGGTTGCTTGAGCGATCGCCGTCATTCGGATCGGATCTTTTCTTTTTCCGCTCTTGAAGTCCTTCATCGTTTGGATGAAGTATTCCGGAGTTAGCCCCTGAACATCGCCGGACTCGGGATGTCCGAGCCCGTTCATGAGATGGCACGACCCGCACGCAAATCCCTTATTCACTCTGCCGTCGGTGACGACGCGCGGCGGCTGCGGATGGTTGTTCGGGAACCAGTCCGGCGGGGCATTCAGATCCTCGATCTGTGGCCTCGTGTAACTCTTGCCGCTGCCTTCGATCGTCAACTGTCCCTCTTCCTTCTCAGGCAGCGGTGGCTTATTGACGACCATGGCGGCTGTCGGGAAAGCCCATCCGAGATCTTTCCCGGCCGGAGCCTGGCCTACCAAAATGGCGGCCGAAACCACGACTAAAAGTATTCCGATCCAGTTCTTCATGGGTGCCTCCACGGAGGATAGTAATTTTAGGCGAGGTGATTCTGCATCTTCTTTTTGTTATCCCTGTCTTCGGTTGCTTATTGCGCGACAAGAGCATGAGCGGCTGCGAATGCAAGCCCGATAGGGCACAGCCATCAATAAGAGAAATCACCATTGTGACGTTACTCTCTCTCCGATCGTTTTTTGTTTCGCTCGATTGGCCCCGATTAGCGTGGAATGCGCCGTTACTTGCCCACCATGCGCTGATTTTCCGGAAGTCTTTAACGAGTGACGGTGAAGGCCAATTGAATTCCGCGCTGCAGAGGGTCGCGGCGCTGCGCGGTGATTTCGATATTCCGACTCGCTGGAAGAAGCGCATTGACGAGATATACGCTTATATCGTTCCTATGATTGTTTTGATAGGAAAGGACATGCTGTCCAGGACCGCTCGCGCAAACAGCGACCGCTTCGATTCGAATCGTTCCGACGCCTTCGTTCATCTCTCGAAATGATGGAAACTGAGCCCGGACGAGACTCAGGCGTTGGCGATGGCCGTCCAAATCAAGGACAATTTCCTTAATCAGTTGGCTCGTGTATGCGCGGCCTTCCGCCTCTGAGATCATCCCATCGTGATTGGTGTTGATGAGGGCAAAGATCAACGGCGCCACGTCCACTCCCGGCGTGAGATCCATTTCCAGAGTGATTCGATCCGGTGCTATCGCCAGCCGCGCCGCCTGAAGGTATTCATCAATGCGGTGGGCGCTCGCCGTGCCGCCCAAAGCGGATGAGAGGCCGATGAAGCTGACAACAACGATCGCCCTTTTCATGGCTTGATGAACTTTGCCGCGTAGTCGTTGGTTGGATCCCGATAGAAGGTGTGAATGTGATCCGCGCTTCCGCCGATTGGCGCATATTCGACCTCGACCGTCGGACCCTGTATCCGGAAATACGCCGCGCTGCCATTCGTCGTCTGCCCGCTCCACGCAAAGTATGTGTCTGCTAAGTGCGATTTGATTTCCGCCATCTTCGCTGAAGCGGCAGCATCGTTAAGAATACTCACCCATTCGTTGATCAGATCGAGCAGCATCGCTTGCTGATTGGGCGTGAACTTCGATGCGGGGACACCCTCTGGCTGGATGATCTCGCCGTCGTGGCCCGGACCGAATACCCCATCTGGAACCTGATAATTGAGCATCGCCTCTTTCCGCCGTGATTCATCAAGCGCATTGATCAGGGCAAATGCCTTGTCGTTTTCCTTGCCCAGCGGCCGAATCGTCTGGCCGTTGAGGCTATATGAGGCCGGTTGCGTGCCGGTGTGACTCGGCGTTAAGACGTTCTCCTTTCCGACAACCGTTAAGTTGATCGCCAGGTGATGGCCGCCGAATTGAATCATCCAGGGCTGTGTTGGGGAGGGCGTTCCAAGAATCGCAATGAAATATTCGTTTCGCCCGAACCGAGCCGGATTGCTATCGCGAGGCCTGGAGCGTGCGAATTCCTCGTCCGCATTCACGATATTCATCACTTTCTGATATCCGATCGGGCTCAATGACGCACCGACCAGCTCTAGCGCTGCCTTTTGCTGAGCGGGTGTCAGATCGCCCAGCTTCAAGCCATTGCGTTGGAACCCGATTCCTACGGCGCCGTTCGGGAGATTGGACCACCTGGACCTAGTGTCTTTGCTGAGAGGTACGACAACGGTAGCCTGCTGCCGGCTGTCGAGCGTTGCCAGAAACGTCTTGGCCGCAGTGACGGCCTTGAGCGTGACATCTGGTGTCGCTGCCGAACGCTGCACGCTAACAACGGTGTGAGCCAAACCGGCCAGCGAGAGTGCAAACACTATGACGACGTACACCGCGTTTTTCATAGCAACCTCAATTGCGTTTGCCGCGATTATAGGCGACGGCTCGTCAACGTTCAAAGGAACGGCGGGTTGGGAACACAAGATGCCACGCTCATTCGGCAATCGGACGCTTCTCGCCTAAACGCTGACCGAGGGGCCTCCCCTCATCGATCACTCACTTACGCAAAAGAGTCGGCGACAGACGACTCTTTTGCTGATGGCGCACTCAGAACAACAGCTTCAACGCGAATTGAATCTGGCGCGATGCGTTCGAGGTCGCGGTAATCGAGCCCGCCGACGAGTTGTAGTTGTTGCCCGAGAACACCAATGGATTCGGTGCAGCGAAGTTCGCATGATTGAAAACGTTGAACGCCTCCGCCCGGAACTGCATGTTCACTTGCTCGGTGACGTTGAATTTCTTGGCGAGCGCCGTATCCAAATTCCAGAAGCCAGGGCCAATAAGACTTCCTCGCGCGACGTTACCGAAAGTTCCTGCAAGCGGCAGCAGGAAAGCATTGGGATCGTACCACCGGCCGGGCTTACCCAAAATGACTGGTCCCGTAAAGTTGGGATTGAGGTTGGGTACGTCGGGACTCAAAGTGTCCCCGCTGCCAGAGATGTTGGCCCCGACCTGCGGAGTGAATGGGAATCCGCTCTGAATGTTCAACGCACCACTCCATTGCCAGCCGCCAATCAGTTTGTCCGCTAAACCATGCGCTCCGCCACCTAAGCGATACCCGCTGCCAATCGGGAGCGCGTAGAGGAAGTTTGCGTTGAACTGGTGCTTGAGATTGAAGGATGCCACTCCTTTTGCCGACTTCAGATCGTAAGGATTCGCGACCGTTGCCGGCTCATTCGTGGCGGCAGCAACCAGCGAAGCGGAATTGAGGTCGAGGACTTTCGAAAAACTGTAATTGGTTTTGAACGTCAGTCCGCGGCTCGAGCGTTTCGTGAGGGATACATTTCCGGCATGGTAACTACTCGTCCCGTTGAAGAACCAACTGAGCGTCGGGCCCACGAAAGGATTTGGGCGCTGTTGAAGCGCTGCCGGACCTGTACCCACTGGCGGTAATGATGGCAGATACGTCGTTCCCTGTGGGACGCGTGCTGTCTGATTGGCGGCGCGAATTCCGCCGCTGAGACATCCTGACGGATCCGAACAAACTTGAGGCCGAGCCATATTCTTGTCCATCGCAGTCAGGATGTGATACGACTCGCTGCCGACGTAGCTGACTTGCAGCACGAGATCTTTCGTCAGGCCGCGTTCGATCGTAAGCGACCACTGCTGGATGGTGGGCGTTTTCATCACCGGATCCAGACCTCCGGGGAAATAGACCGAGCAGTCGGGCCAGCGCAGCGGCGACTGCTCATTACAACTCGGCGGCAGTGGTTGTCCAAATGGAATCGGATGCTGCAGATATGTAAATATCGGCGTTGCCACGATCGATACCCGCGGATTGAACGGTGGATCGGCGTTGAGCCGATGGGCAAGATTATCCTGCAAATCGTAATGAATTCCGAAACCGGCCCGCACCGCCCATCGTCCCGTTCCCGTCGGGTCCCAAGCCAAACCGACTCGTGGCTGCAAGAGCAGTTTCGAGTGATTTTCAACGAATGCCGAGTTCCCGATTCTGGGTTCAGTTTGGATGATGTCGTTGACAAAGATGTAATTGGAAGCGTGTCCGTGCGCTTCGTTCCACCCATCCGTCATCTCATCCCTCAATCCCAGTTTCAACGTCAGACGCTGTTTGAGTTTGATTTCGTCCTGCACATACCAGGCTGCCTCGGTGGTGCGGAAGTATAGTGGCTGCGGGTTCGGATTCGCGAGAAACTGCGTCGGTTGATCCTGAAGGAACGTCAGCAATGACGAATACGACAGGTTGCCGGCCGTCGACTGAGGCACCGAGTATATGTTTTGCTGGATCCGCTGGATCCACACGCCCATGCTCCAGGAGTGACTGCCTCGATTGATGCGCAGGTCATCGGACCAGGTGATGTGGTTTCGAACGTCCCAACTCGGACTGTTGCCATTCGCGGGCGCGAACGCAGCCGGTACGACGGTAATCGGCGATCCTCCAATGGTGATCGAGCCCGGATTGGTTCCCGGGAGAAATATCAGATTCGATGGGATTGGCGTCGTCGGAGTTACGACAGAATTCCCGCGCGCGCGAGAGTATCCCAACGTCGCGGCGTTTACGACATTGGGCGAAAAGATGTGCGTCTCCTGCAAACCGATCACGCTTGCGCGTTGTCGGCTGAATTCAAAAAAGATCGGATTGGTTTGTGGATTCGTTCTGGTCCCATCGTCGAGGTTGCCATTGACGTAGAAGGAATCTTCGCTGGAATGCGTGTAGTCGAAGCGCAACAGCGCGAAATCCTCTCGAACCTTGCGCTTGGGATTACCGGTGGCAAACGCGCTTCCGGTAGGCAGGCCGTCTCTAAAGATTTCCCGGCTCGGTGCAGGCCAGAAGGTGTTGGCGAATTGCAGCATTCGCGGCTCGAGATTCGGAACTGGAGCGTATACGCCGGCAGCGTTAGGAAGAAGACCTTGGCGCGCCTGTGCGTCGGGCACGATCGCGTTGCTCGGCACTCCCCATCGCTCGCGAAATCCTTCATAGTTTCCGAACAGGAACGCCTTATCCTTCTTCAGCGGACCTCCCAGGTATCCTCCAAATTGGTTCCGTCGGAACGGCCCCTTCGCATCTTCGAAGAAGTTGCGAGCATCCAGAGAACTGTTGCGGATGTACTCGAACAAGTCACCATGCAATTGGTTGGTCCCCGAAGACGACACGACGTTGACCTGAGCACCTGCGCGTTTTCCATACTCCGCTCCGTAGGTGTGCTGCAGGACGTTGTATTCGCGCACCGCTTCGACTCCGAGCAACTGCCCACTCGATCCTGAAGGCGTAATGTAGGTGCCGCCGGAGTTGGTACCGAGGTAATCGACTCCATTCATAAGAAATCGATTGGTTTCCGGCCGCTTACCCGCTACAGAAAATGACGTCCAGTTGTTATTACTGACATTCGAGCGGTTATCGACGGTGCCGACGTTCAGCGTGAGGAGCTGATCGAAGCTGCGACCGTTTAACGGCAGCTCTTTGATTTGCGCTTCGTTGATCAATCCCGAAGTCGAGCTGAGCGTCGTGTTCACGATTGGCGCCTCATCCGTCACTGTGACCGACTCCGCGGCAGCACCAACATCGAGCGTCAGATTAATTACCGCTTCCTGACCCACGACGAGATTGATGCCGCGCCGCACCTGCTGCTTGAAGCCCGGCATGTCGGTGGAGAGCTCATATGCGCTGACCGGAAGAAGCTGCAGATTGTAGCCGCCGTTCTCGCTGCTGACGGCCGTGCGCATCAATCCGCTCTCAATATGTTTTGCAGAAACAGTCGCCCCGGGAATGACAGCTCCCGTTGCATCCCGGATGACTCCGGAGATCGCCGCAGCGCTTCCTTGAGCGACAATCAGAGAACTCCCCAAGGCAATGAACCCGAGAATCCCTGTTCCAATTTTTACGAGTAGATGTAGATTTCTCCCTGTGACCATTACAGTCCTCCCTTCCGAATTCGACTTCATTCAGGCCGACAACGAAATTAAGAGAACCGACTAAAGAAGAGTGTCCGCTCCAGAAAATGTGCGCGCGATGGTGATGGGCGGAAAGTACGTCGGCTTTTCCAAATTTGTCAAGAAATCTATCGTGATGCGGAGTCTCGGGATGGACTTCTTCATCTCCTCGGCGAAGGCTTCATCTTATGCGGGCGATTTTGACTGTCTTGTATCGCATCCTTATATATGAGGTTGCCCAGTTAAATGGCGCAACTGTAGCATCCCGTAACGTCAAGTTCTTCTTTTTATAGGTGACTAAGACCTAGATGGGCTTGATCAGGCGCGAATACCTTACGGACCGTCGCGCGCCCTTCGCGCTCTTCTTGACCTTCAGCCGGCGTTCTGCCCTTTGATCTCCCACCGCAAAAAACTCACCACCTCTCTTTTTGGCAGGGTCATAGAAACCGATGTAACCGAATGGAGATCGAATGGCGCGGCGGGCGCAAGTACTGCTCTGAGCAGTGTCGAAATGAGCGGTGGAGTTACGCAAACCGAAAGGCGATGAGATTTGAACCGATAAAGAGAATCTAAGCTCGCTCGATGGTCGCGCCAATGTGGGGACGCTCCGGAACCTGAGTGTGGCGGAGATCGACGATACGTGCGGGGCGGATGTCCGGACTGCGTCGAGCGACACGGATGGTATCTGCATCTATATGCGGAGTTTCTTGGGATATCTTCATTCGGACGCATGGATAAGTTTGCCGCGGCTCGCGCGGCGCTCGATCACTGCCAAAAAGGTTATTATTAGCGGCGATGAATTGGATGCAACTTGCAATAGAGTTGACGCGCGAGGCTATGAAGCCGCGGGCCGAACCCGCGAAGCCGACAGAACCAACCGATCTCGGAACGGCACTGTCGCAACAGTTCGGATTGATCGACCGCCAAATGGAGGCGATCGTCCAGAATCTGAAGGCCTATAACGCCAAACTCGAACGCTCGATTCGCCGGCAACGCATCTGGAACTATATCCTGGCGGTCGCGGTCGTCACAGTGGCGGTCATCGCATTTTTGCGCTGAAAGCATGTGCTGGTTACGATCCTCCACAGGACGCTTAACGACTTTGGCTATCGCTCGACAGTTCCCGATTCGGATGTTGTTGGACAAGTACACACTAGCGGATCGATTCGCAGTCATTACCGTGTTCTTGGGAAACGACTGCCAATCTGATGATATAGCCTATAGCCGGAATTCTGGACCTGGACCGCTCTCGAACCACTGGCATCCCGTCACACCTACAGTTATGGTGCTCGATAGCTTACGACCCAGTCCAGGTATTATGTAAACTCCTGTTGCCGCTACATGTTGGGGTGAGTGGAATGACTCGAAGGCGACCAGAAAAATTTGTTGTGGCCTCTAGTTTTATCTAGCATCTCGCTCCAAGGTGTGTTCGGCTCCTCGGCAGGAACCAATCCCGCACGGTCAGCGAGGTCGACGTGAAGCTCGAGGAGCATCGACCAGCCGTAAGAGAGGACTACTTATGACAACGAGACTTTTTAGTCGCCGCGATTTTTCTCTGGGTCTCACTTCGCTTTTGTCCATAGTTGGCATCCCGGTCCGAAGCTCGCTTCAACACACGGGGCACTTGCCGTGCATGTGAAATTACTTATGGATGAGTCGTTCGATGTATCACTACAGCAGATACAGCTGATTGCGATCGGTCCGAACACTCTTCGCCGAGCCCAGCGAGAGATCGCCTTTTGCGAGCACTGTAACCCCAACGATTCTGAGATCCCTTTCGACTGGTTGCGAACGGAAGTGACGGGCAAGCGTGGGTCATACGAGTTCATTTTGGGCGAGCTTGCACGCTGTCCGAATTGTAAGCACGAGATTAATGAGAAAACTCTGGTTGAGCCGAAGGATTAGTTGTTGGAATTCAGGAGGTGAGACCGGCTTCGTAATCACGTGCCAAGTGTTGGCAATCAGTGGACGTGAAGTGCGCCAGGACGCAGCGTCCCACGACAGGAACCAAAGCCAAATTGCGTGAAAACTTACTGCTTGTCGTATACCAGAACGTTATCGACGGGCTTGCCGTCGGGTCCAACGCCGCTTTGGGTCACTGTTTCTTGTCTTTCCGTCACGGGATATTTCCCATTTCTCGATGACAAGCTTTTTACCTTTCAGGTAGGTGATCCGCTCGACGGTATGATTGTCGATGCGCTTTAGCGTCACAGTCTGGCCGGGCACGGCGCCGTCGCCGGTTTCAGTTCTCGGATATTCCTTTCCATCATATTGCCCAGCGTA
>DATFXZ010000128.1:0-4241 GCA_035315305.1 Terriglobia bacterium
AAGGCCTGGCAGCATCACTTCGCCGCGATCTTCGGTCTGGACGCACTCAGCCGTGTTCGAGGCTTCTCACCACCGGAGATGGCTCTGCCCAACCATCCCGACGTCTTCTATGAATTCGTGCGAACCCTGAAGGACAGCGGCTATCGATGGGTGCTCGTGCAGGAACATTCGGTGGAGCACGTTGCGGACGGATCAGGCATCCGCCGGCCTCACATCCCGCATCGACTTACTGCACGAAACTCGCAGGGAAACACACTCGCGATCACCGCGATCATCAAAACGCAGGGCAGTGATACGAAACTCGTCGGTCAGATGCAACCTTATTACGAAGCGAAGGGTCTGTCCCGCGGCGATGTTGGCGGTAAATCGACCCCGCCACTTGCAACTCAAATCGCCGACGGCGAAAACGGCGGTGTAATGATGAACGAGTTTCCTCCCAAGTACCTGGACGTGATACGCGAAGCCTCCGGATCGGACACAGCTCCTGTCAACGTGACTGAGTACCTCGAGTTCCTTGAAGCAGCCCGCATTCGTGAAGAAGACTTTCCGGCAATCCAACCGATCATGCAAAAACGAATCTGGGACCGCTTGGGCAGCGCAACCGGACGGGATGCCATGAACAAAGTCATCGAACAGCTCCGCAAGGAAGACAATCGCTTCCACATGGAAGGCGGAAGTTGGACCAACGACATCTCATGGGTGCGCGGCTATGCGGATGTCCTCGGGCCGATGGAACAGACCAGCGCGCTGTTTGCACAGAAAACTGCGGGCGTTGACACATCAGAGCCCCGATATCGGAATGCGCTGTTTCATCTATTGACGACGCAAACGAGCTGCTACCGCTACTGGGGGACTGGCTTATGGACGGATTACGCCCGCGAGCTTCTCCGCCGTACCAATGAGATTCTGAAGTTCGACTTTTAACGGCTGGAAACGGGCAGTCAAGTCCGGCCTAACCGCCCCCCCTCCTCACGAGGAGGGGACAACCCTCGCCCCAAAAAACTTCTCAAAAAAAAGCAATAACACGCCGATCAAAGGAAAGGGTCCTTCGCAAGGTTAAGCCGCTGCGATTCACTTCGACATTCGAATCACATCTTCGTAGCTGCTGATCTTGCCGGTCCTGAAAGCCTTGGTGACTTCGCCCATCGGCGAAAGGAGTTGGATAAACCTGCTCCGGTTGAACTGTTGAGAAGGCTGCGCGTCTCCGAACGCGAAGTGTGAACTGCGAATAAATGTGCTCGAAGGGTCCAGCGGAAATGTTGCGACATTCCCCAGAAATTTCCGCCAGTCGTTGTCTTGCTGGAAAAGATACTGCTCGACGTTGGAAGTATAGAAGGCTGTAACCGTCGAGCCATGATCCCTGATGTACTGCCCTACCTTCCGAAGTGCCTTGGCACCGGCAAAATTTGCAACAACAGGAATGATCAGATTCTTTCTTTGCATCTCGCGGACGGCCTGAAAGTTTTCTTCACTCGCAAGATAGCTGCGAGCATGTCCCGTTTGGTCCGTTGCGGTCATCAATTCCGCGTAACTCACCCCTCCGAAAGCACCGTAGGCTACCCCGCCGTAGCTGAACGCGTTTCCTGCTTCAAAGAAGGCCCGGTAGACATAGTCGATTGACATCAGATCTTCGTTCGACAATTGGAATTTATGAACCTGGATCAAGTGATCTTTAATCGCCTGTAGATTCCGTCGATATAACTCCGTATCGGGGTCGGCGCTGCGGAAAGACTGGAACAAAAGCCGGACTGGGGTTTTGGTAGTCAACCCAGCCGGAGCTTTTCGTGAAAACAATCGCGACAGAAAGTCGACCCGATCGGACGACATCTCGAAGATCGCTTTATACATGAGATGCTCGATCATATTTTGTCGCCGGATATCGAATATGAACGCCATCTTGGGCTGAAGCGCAGCGATATACGTGAAGTTCTGTTCTGGTCCCACCCCGAGATACACGCCGCCGGGCGTGCGCTTTTCCTTCAACCGCGGAATCACGTACTGGAACTGTTGCTCGTTTGACATGTATTCGAATCGAAAGAAGCCGCCTTCCTCAGAAAACTCCGAAACCAGCCTCCAAAATGCTGCGTCGCTGAGCGAACGGGGCAAGGTATCTGTAGCGAACGATGAAGGAACAATAAGAAGAAGGGCACTGACCAGCACTGTCGCAATCCGCATTACGTACCTCCGGGAGAGCACACTTATAGTACGGTTGACTGGCCGTAACCGCAATCAAGGCTGACCGAAAACATAGATCTACTTTGTCGATCCCGCGGTAAGTCCCGCAACGATCTTGTTTTGAAAAAATATTGCAAGAACAATCAGCGGAAGCGAGCTCGCAATCACGCCTGCTGCAATCAGTCCCCAGGGAATCTGATAAACGAAAGCCCCGCTGAGGGTGGCTATACCAACCGTGACCGTTCGGGTTTCTTCCGCGTTCATGAACGTGAGGGCCAACATGTATTCGTTCCACGAAGCGACAAACGCGAGTACGGTGGCCGTAGCCAGCGCAGGGCGCGCGAGCGGCAGCACGATGGTGAAGAATGTCTGAACGGGACGAAGACCGTCCATTGCGGCAGCCTCTTCCAATTCGATCGGGATTTGCCGAAAGTATCCGGTTAACAGCCAGATTGACAGAGGAAGATTGAGAGCAGCGTACGGGATGATCAGGCCCCATGGACGATTGATCAAACCCAGGATCCGCACGAGCTCGTAAAGAGGAAGTACAAAAACAATCGAAGGCACGAATGCCAGGCCAAGAAGTGCAGACGATGCGACCGCACGCGTGCGTGCTCCGCCGCGCGCCAACTGATATGCAGCCAGCGAAGCCGAGACAACACACAACAGGCTGGAGAGCGATGCGATGATCAAACTATTAAAGCAGTATCGTAGAAACGGCCGCTGTTCGAACAAAGCGACGTAGTTCTGGAATGTGGGGCGGGCTGGAAGGAACGTCGGTGGAATCTGTGTGATCTCCGCTGGATCTTTCAGCGATGAAAGAAGGTGCCACAGAAATGGCGCCGCGGCAAACGCACAGAAGACAACAACTACAAATTTAGACAAGTTCTTCATGAGTCCGCACCAGCAGCCAGTACAAAACCAGCGCCACGACTGCCAGCACGATCACGTTTGCAGTTGCCAACGCGGCGCCGTAACTGAAATCGAGATATCGCATCATTGTTTGGTACGCGTACACCGAAAGCGTTTCCGTAGTTCCGCCCGGACCTCCGCCCGTCAGGACGTAAACGAGGTCGAAGACGGAGAACGCCTGGATCACTCTAAATATCAGCGCCACGAAAATAAAGCGCGTGAGGAAAGGCCATGTGATCAGCCGGAATTTGGACCATGCTCCGCCGCCATCGATTTCCAGGGCTTCGTAGAGCTCACCGGGAATGGCTTGCAAACCCGCGAGAAGAATGACGAACACAAAAGGAGTGGTTTTCCACACATCCGCAATGACGAGCGCCCAAAACGCCGCCCGTGCATCGGCCAGCCACGCGATGGGCGATTGCAGAATACCTGCACGGGTAATTAGGTTATTGAGGATTCCATATTGATCGTTGAAGATCCAACCCCACAATACCGCGATCACGGCAGTCGGCAGCGTCCATGGGATCAAGAGAATTGTCCGAACTGCAGTTCGGCCTCGCACCCATTTGTCCACGGACAACGCAAGTATCAAGCCGGCAGCGAACTCGATGGATACTGTCGCAGTCGTGAAGAGGATCGTCATCCACAAGGTTGAACGGAACCTCGAATCGAAGGCAAGCCGGACGAAGTTGTCGATCCCTGCGAACTCGGCGTGAAATGAAGTGCCGAGATCCATGCGAAAGAAGCTGAGAACAAATGTGCGAAGGGCCGGATAGACCAGGACCGTTCCGATCAAGAATGCAGCCGGAAGGAACCAAAGGATTTTCTTAGGCATATTCTATGGTGCGCCCGCCTGGCTATTCCCCTCCTCGTGAGGAGGGGAATAGCCAAATTCCACAGTTCCGCGATTCGTTCACAGCATCCTGGAACCCTACATCTCACCCAGTACCGCACGTGTTTCCCGCGTCGCGTTTCGCAGCGCGTCTTCCGGACTGACCACGCCGGCTAAGGCAGCACTCAGCCAGCGCTGCAGTATATCGGACACCTGCGCGTACTCGGGAACACGCGGCCGCGGCCTGGCATTACGCACAATGTCCTGGAATTCCTCCGGCACCAAACGCTTTCGCGCTGGAATTCGACCAGCCTTCACGAAA
>DATFXZ010000129.1:0-3128 GCA_035315305.1 Terriglobia bacterium
CTTGTCGGGGAAGGCCTGCGTGACGCGGCCGACCCTCGTTCGGGCAGCTAACTTGCAGCTATAATGGAGTTGAAATCTTTAAGGTAATCCACCAACAATGCCGCGGATAAGAACCTTCTACGATGAGCTTGGCGTCGGACGTGATGCAAACGCGGTTACGATCAAGCATGCATTCAAGGAAATTGCGAAGGTCTACCATCCCGACAAAAATCCCCCCGAAAAGCAGGATTGGGCTCATGAACAAATGAGCCGCCTCAATTTCATCCTGGAAACGTTGCTGAATCCCGCGACGCGTCGTGAGTACGATGATCTTGTCAAAAAATACGAAGAGATGCCGCCGGTTATTGTGCGCCCGCGCCGGCGTCCGCACGAGCAGAATGCAATCGAGCGAGAATACGCTCAAGTGTCAGTAGAGATCATGAATTTGGCGGGCAAGTATTCGAACTGCCGCCTGAAGATGATGGTCGGCTCCATTGTTGCCATCCTGGCCTCCGTGATCCATATGTACGGTTATTTCGTCGGGTCGTTTGTGTTCGAAGAATTCCCCGTCATTTTCGCATTTACGTATTTTTTCACGCTTATTGGCGGCGTGATGATGATCATGGGAATGACTGATTTCCTTGGCCGCGGGCAATATCGTCGCAGGATCCGTGAGCTGGAGCAGCGCCGCTCACACCTTCGCGAACGCATGTACGAAGTTTTCGTCTCCAACTAAACTTGGCAGCAGTATTCCTGATGAACTAGTCCTTGACGGGATCCTCTTCGATGTCCTCGACATACTTTAAAAATCTTTGCATCAGATCGCGGACCTCTTTCCTAAGGACTTCAACATCGTGCTCGATCTTGTTCAATCGTTCTTCGGTGCTCATGTCACGACACGATGCACGGCTACTGCCTTTCTGAAACACTCCGCGTTCTGGTAAGCCGCCTGCAAGCAGTCTGCGCTAGGAGGTACTTTATGCTGTTTTTTCGACGACCGAATCCCTGGAAAGCCGGCATTCTTTTCTACGATACACGCGATCCGCGGATCATTGTGCCCAACCGATTTGGCGTCGGCTGGACGCTCAATTTAGCAAACAAGTGGTCGTGGGCGCTCGCCGGCGCATTTGGTGCGGCAGCGCTGTATTCGCGTCGTGTTCGCGGTTGAGATTTAACGATCGAACTCGAGACCGCCGCGAATCTACCGAACCCGTATTGGGAAAGTTACTTGCTCAACAAAAAGTGTGGCAGCGCGAGCGATCTGGAAGGGTGTCTTAAAGCTTGGATCTTCTAAGGTTCCGGTAAAGCTTTATTCTGCAGTACAGGATCGGAACGTCCACTTCCACATTCTGGAATCCCGTAGCAAATCCCGGGTCAAGCAACAAATGGTTCGGCCCGAAGACCATAAGCACGTCGGCAGGGAAGATATCCGTAAGGGCTACGAAATCGAACCCGGCGAGTTTGTTGTTATCGAAGAGCAGGAAGCAAAAAAACTCCAGCCAAAGGAATCGCGTGAAGTGCCGTTCACCCGCTTCGTGCCTCCTCCTGCCGTCGGCAACGAGTGGTACGAACGGCCCTACTATGTCGGCCCCGACGGGGAGGAATCGAAATACTTCGCTCTCGCTGAAGCAGTACGCAATAAAAACGTCGAAGGGGTTGCAAGATGGACAATGCGCGGGAAGTCCTATGCCGGCGCTCTGCTCGCGTACGGGGACTACCTGCTTCTGATCAAGATCCGTTATGCAGAAGAAGTCTTATCCGCCCGGGAGCTGCCGGCACCCGGCGGCCGGGCGCTCGATGCGAGGGAACTGCGGATGGCCGAAGAACTGATTTCCGCGCTTGAAGGCCAATTTGATCCCGAGCAGTTCCGCGATGAATATCGCGACAGGCTGACGAAATTCATCGAAGCGAAAGCCAGAGGGAAACGGCCGCGGCTTTCAACAGTGAAGACGCGCGCCACAGGTGCGTCGGTCGAAGATCAGCTGGCGAAGAGTCTCGCAGCTCTGAAGCGTGGAAAGGAAAAGAAAGTTGCGTAAGTCTGTCCCCGATGAAGACAGGGAACAAGAGCACGAACCAAGCGCACGTCCATTCTGGTCTGGCACCATTACGTTCGGTCTCGTCAGTATTCCGGTGAATCTCTATCCCGCAAATCGCGAAAGCCGGGTATCCCTGCGGATGCTTGGCTCAGGCGGCGAACCATTAAGCCGTGAGTACTACGCGCCGGACACCGCCGAGGACCTCGAATCAATGGAAACGATCCGGGGATACGAGGTGCGCAAGGGCAAGTACGTCACGATTACCGATGAAGAACTCGAAAGGCTGGCTCCGGAAAAATCCAGGGACATCGACCTTCGGGTGTTTGTGAAACGCGACGAAATTCCGCAACTTTACTTCAAGAGGGCATACTTTCTCACGCCCGCAGACAAATCCGCGAAGGCATATCGTCTGCTTGCCGAGACGATGGACCGTACGAGACGGGCCGGCATTGCTACTTTTGTGATGCGTGGTAAGGAATACCTGGTGGCGATCTTCTCAGACCGCGGTATTCTCCGCGCGAACACGCTGCGGTTCAGCGACGAAATCCGAACGCCTCGAGGGGTCGGGCTACCGGAGAAAAGGGAAGAGCCGCCGAAGAGAATCGTGCGTCAATTCGAGACCGCCATCGCTCGACTGACCAGGAAAACTCTGGATCCGAAGGAACTGCGAGACGAATATTCGGAAGCGCTTCTGAAGCTCGCCGAAAAGAAACACGCTCGGCATAAAGATGTAGTGGAAACTCATGCCAAGGGTCGCCCTGAAAAAGTCGTGGACCTGATGGAAGTATTGAAACGCAGCCTCGGACAAAACGGAAAGAAAACTAAACGCGCGGCGTGAGCCCGTTACCATGGGCAAAAAGCAACAATATCTGACGGTTGATGGGCGCAAGATTCCGGTTTCGAATCTCGAGAAAGTCTTGTACCCGGGGGGTCGGGTTACCAAGGCGCAGGTCATCGACTATTACCTCCGTACAGCTCCCGTCGAATGGGACGAACTCGCAACTGCAATGGATAAAGAGGACGTGGAGAGTCTCTTTTTCGGAGTGGAAGACATCATTGAGAGACTCCGCCGGGTTGGCGATCTTTTCAAACCGGTCCTTACAATAAAACAGA
>DATFXZ010000130.1:0-7247 GCA_035315305.1 Terriglobia bacterium
AAGCTGCTGGAGCACGCGCCAGGTATCGGACGACAGCCGTTCCTTCAAATGCCATGCGACACGTCTCAATTCCTTGAGATTCCAACGAAGGCTCGACATCTGTGATGGGTCGTACACCATTTCCGTGAGGATACGCTGCACAAACCAGCGCTGTTCGCCAAGCGATGCCGAGGCAGTCTCCTTCGAGAGATATGACAATCCCGCGAGCATCCGAATTGCCGTTTCAAGTGAAGCTCCGCGGCCGAAGTCTTCTTCGCTCGAGAGAGCCGGCCACAACGCCCGGACGAAACGCACACGGGCCTCGACTCGTTCCGCATAACGGCCAAGCCAAAAAAGATTGTCCGCAACTCTGCTCGGCAAATCTTGCGCGTTCTGTTGAACCGGAACCTGGACCGAAGACTGGCGTCGCGCGGATGCTGCCTCTGCTGAGCCGCCGAGGACCCAAGTATCTTTGCTACCTCCGCCGAGGTGCATGGAAACAACAAGCGATGCGTCCTGCGTTGACACGCGGGTCAACCCACCTGGGAGCACCGTGTATGATTCTCCGTTCCAAGCCGCATAAACTCTGAGTACAGCGTGCCGTGGCACAATGCCGCCGTCAGTCCGCACCGGCACAGTAGAGAGAGCGACGCGTTCCTGCGCCACAAATTCCTCGGGCTGAGCTTCGATTCTGCGTGCTAAATTCGCATACGCCGCACCGTCCATCGATTCCGGAAACTCGGGATTCCGTCCGAAACGTGGAAATGCAGGTTTGATCACGAGTTCCTTCAGATGGTCCAGAACATATCGTCGGGGCACTTCCTGTCCGCACCACCAGGTCGCAACTGAGGGCATCCGCAATTCCTCGCCGAGAAGTTGGCGGCAAAGTCCCGGCAGAAATGCCATGTGCGCAGCGGTTTCGACTAAACCGCTCCCAAGTGCATTGTCGATTACAACGGAGCCATTGCGCGCCGCCTCTACTAAACCCGGTACTCCTAGTAAGGAGTCGCCCCGAAGCTCGAGTGGATCGCAGAAGTCGTCATCAAGGCGTCGCAAGATAACGTCAACCGGTTTCAAGCCCCCCAACGTTTTGAGGTAAACGCGCCGATCAAGCACCGTCAGATCCGCGCCTTCAACGAGAGTGAATCCCCACTGGCCGGCCAGGAATGAATGTTCGAAATAGGTTTCGTTGTGCGGACCGGGCGTCAAGAGGACTACGGTCGGGTCCGGACGCTGATCACCGGCTAATGCAAGCAAAGCATTTCGCTTCGTGTCGTAGAAACGCGCGAGCTGCCGGACGTTGCATTGATCAAAGATCTCGGGTAATGCTCGGGCGCTCAGCAGCCGGTTCTGAAGTGTGTAACCCATGCCGGAAGGCGCTTGCGCACGGTCAGCGATGACCCACCAATTTCCTGCAGGAGATCGCGCGATATCCAGAGCAAACGTATGGAGGTGCACGCCGCCCGGCGGTGTGATGCCGAAACAAGGCCGCAGGAAATGGGGACTCGCGAACACGAGTGCTGTCGGAAGAAGCCGTTCGTGAAGAAGCCGCTGCTCGCCATAGAGATCAGCTAGCATCCCGTTAAAGAGCGTAGCCCGCTGTATGACAGCCTGTTCGATAGAAGCCCACTCGCGCCCGTCGATCACGAGGGGGATCGGATCCATCGGCCATGGATATTCTGCACCGTCGGAGAGGTTGCCAACGTTGTAGGTGACGCCTTGGGACTGAATCAATTGCTGACCACTTTGCCAGCGCCGGCTGAGCTGACGCAGGCCCATCCGGCCGATTTCAACAAAAAGTTTTCGCCAGTGTCGTCGCGGATACCCCGAGGGCAAAAGAGCTTCATCCCAATGGCCCGATACGGGAATGTACTTCAACAAATCTGAATCGGTTCTTACGAACAAAAGGTTCCTTCAATAGCCGCGTAATTCCGGAACGGTTGCGTAAACTCCGAAACGCGGGCCAGGGTGAGACCTCATTTCGGAATTTACGCAACCGTTCCGGAATTATAACTATGCAATGTGGGCACCCGTTGTCTCCACGTAGACGGCATACAACGACTCGCTTGCGGTCATGAAGAGGCGGTTTCGCTTGGCGCCGCCGAAGCAAACGTTGGCACAAGTCTCGGGCAAACGGATCATGCCGATGCGATCACCATTCGGCGCGATCACTTGAACGCCGGGACGCGCGCCGGCCCAGACGTTGCCGTCGACATCGCAGCGGATTCCGTCGGCGGCGGAAGGCTGGCCTGTGCCGGGAATATCGAGTTGCACGAAACGCTTTCCGTTGCGGATGGTCTTGCCGTCGATGTCCCACACTTTGATTTCACGCGGAGCGCCGGTATCGGCAACATAAAGCTTTTTGTAATCCGGTGAAAAGCAGATGCCGTTTGGACCGCCGAGTTCATCGTTCAGCTTGTCCATCTGACCGGTCTTTCCATCGACGCGATAAACGGCCACCGGCAATTCCGAATCGGCCTTGAATCCTTCGTAGTTGCCGCGAATGCCGTATGGTGGATCCGTGAACCAGATGCTACCGTCCGGATGAACCACGATGTCGTTTGGTGAATTCAAGCGCTTGCCCTGGAATTTCTCCGCAATGACGGTGACAATTCCGTTCGGCTCATAGCGAACGACACGGCGGCCGCCGTGCTCGCACGAAAGCTGACGTCCTTCGAAATCGAATGTGTTGCCGTTGCTGTAGCCGGATGGATTTCGGAACGTCGTGACGCGGTTGTCATCTTCAATCCAACGCATTTGAACGTTATTCGGAATATCGCTCCAAACCAGGTAACGGCCAACTCCATTCCATGCCGGACCTTCAGCCCACAGCGTACCGAAATGCAAACGCCGGATCACCGTGTTATTGACAATGTACCCGCGGAATCGATTGTCGAGCGCGACGATATCGGGATCCGGATATTGAATGGGATCTTGGCGCGAGAAATCGCGAGGAGTCGGGGTTGAAGAAACCGGCGCTTGTTGCACCCGGGCCGCAGCCACGCCAATCGCACCACCCAAAAACGAACGTCGATTCATAGTCACCTCATTTTTGTGGTTTCACTTCCCGTCCACCGAAAACGCAAGCAACACATTCCCCGGCATACCGCCGTTACCGCCGTAACCGGAGTTCACGAACAGCATGCCGCCGGCGATGGCAGGACCTGGACCGTCTAACGATCCGCCGCGGGCGGCAACTCCATTCGCAGTTTCATAAGAACGGACGGTGTCCACGTCCCAAACAATTTTTCCATCCGCGGCCGAGTACGCCCGGAGGTGCCCGTCTACGGAACCGGAAAACGCAATGCCCGAGATTGCGCTGACCGCCGCGGACTGTGCAGGACTGCATCTCGGCCGGTCACCGCATTCCGGAGGTGCCGTGTACCACGCTCTTTCACCATTCTCGAGGCGAAGCGCGAACATGCCGCCGCCGGCTTTCGGATCGACATCGGAACTGGCGCTATACGTGAGTGAGATACGGCCGACATCCGACAATGCCACGTAGACATTCGATTGATCCGCAGCCGAGCCCCATTGAACACCACCGAGCGTCCCGCCCTTGCCGATTCGGGTAGACCACAGCAACGCACCTTGACGATCGGGATCGACGGCGTGCACAACGCCGGACTTTTGTCCCGCCACCAATGCTCGTCGCCCATTCGCTAGCGTGACAAGAATAGGTGCCGATGCGAAGTCGAGATCGGGTCCGTCGGAGTCTGGGCAATTGGATTTGTCCGGCATGCGGCATGCGCTCGTGTATGCATCTCCTGCCGTCATTTGACGCGACCAAACGATCTTTCCGGTGTCACGGTCGAGAGCGAGAAACGCGTCGCTGGTGGCTGTTGGAGGATCGCTGTAGTTATCGCCAGTCGTCACGTAGATCACGTTTCGTTGAGGATCAATTGCAGGGGCTGTCCAGATCGGAGCGCCGGATGGTCCCCACAACTGAGTTCCAGCTTTGTTCTTCTTCGTCGGGCGTGCCTCTTCCGTGATCGTGTATGTTCGCCAGATTTGATCTCCCGTCGCGCTGTTCAGAGCAACAAGGCTCCCGCGAAAACGGCAACACTCATAGCTGGCCGGAACGGCGCCGATTTCTTCTCCTGATGCCACACCGACGTAAAGTCTTCCGTTGGAAAACACCGGCGAGCCGGTAACACGCGCGAGCGGGTAATTGTCGACTTTCAGCTTCCACAACAGTGAGCCATTCGCAGCATCCAGTGCGTAAACAGTCGCCGATTGGTCGCCAAAGAATGCCGCATACCGCGGACCGGATGATGTATCGATTCGACCTATCGTGACGGCCGCACGAACACCACCTGCTGCCTGAAAATACCAGTGAATACATCCGGTCTGAGCGTCTAGCGAATAAACAGTTCCGCTCGGGCTGCCGACAAAAACACGGCCACCCGCGACAATGGGTTGCGCATTGGCGCTCAGATCGCCTGGAAAACCGAATGCCCACTTGAGCTTCAACCGCGGAACGTCGGCCGCTGTGAAACCCGCTGCGCTTTGAAAACGCGTGTTGGAAGTCGTGACACCCCAGCCGTTCCATGGCGCTCCTTCCAATGGATTGCTGAAGGCCGCCGGCGCTCCGGCACACATCGCTTTAGCGGAGGGTGTTGTATCCAATGGCTGCGCGAAGGATTTACCCGTAACAAACTCAGCCAGCGAGCGCCGCTCGGCTGGAGTTCGCCGGTTGGCCATCGAGGTCATCGCCCCGCCCTCGAGAGCAGCCAGCACGCGCTCAGGCTGCATCAGGCGCAGGGTATCGCGAGTCGGCGCACGATTCGTACCTGTGTCGTGACAGCTCGCGCAACTCTGTTGATACAGGGTGGCTGCATCCTGAGCGGCAGCGAGGGGTATGAATGTGAGGAACAGCGCGATAATGATGTATCTCATGTGTTGTCCTGTGCTGCGAATACGGAAAAACACAGAGACACAAAGACACAGAGCCACAAAGGCGCGCGCACTAACGCTTTTTTAATGCGCGCCTTTGTGGCTCTGTGTCTTTGTGTCTCTGTGTTTTTCATCCCATTTGAATCAAAGTTCAACCCCGCCCAATGAAGGGCATCTTCGTCGCCATCACCGTCATAAACTGGACGTTGGCTTCGAGCGGAAGATTAGCCATGTAAAGTACAGCGTCGCAAACGTGCTTCAGGTCCATACGGGGCTCAACGGCCATCGTTCCGTTCGCCTGAGCAACACCGGCCGCCATCGGTTCGGTCATTTCAGTCGCTGCATTGCCGATATCGATTTGTCCGCATGCGACATCGTACTTCCGCCCATCAAGTGATATGCATTTGGTCAAACCCGTGATCGCATGCTTCGTTGCCGTGTACGGCACAGAGTTGGGCCGCGGCGCATGCGCGGAAATCGAACCATTGTTGATGATCCTGCCTCCAGGTGGCTCCTGCGCTTTCATGATCTTGATCGCCTGTTGCGCGCACAAGAATGCGCCTGTCAAATTCACCTCTACGGCTTCCGTCCATTGTTTGAACGTGAGATCTTCCATCGGCACCGGCGGCGTGCTCACGCCCGCGTTATTAAACAACAAATCGAGCCGGCCGAAGGCGTCCTTTGCCTTAGCAAACAGCGATCGCACTTCATCCGGCTTCGTGATATCCGTTTGAACAACAAGCATTCGATTCTCAGAATGATCAGCTTGCGCCACCGTCTTCTCCAGCTCGCTAACTCGGCGTCCCGCCAATACAACAGCATATCCATCGCTGTGCAACGCAAGACTGACGGCGCGCCCGATGCCGCTGCCGGCACCCGTCACCAGCGCGACCTTCCGCAAAGGCATGGATTCCTGTTCCCTTTCGTTCGCGCGTAATGTATCTCGTTTTACTCTGAAACCCAAAGTGCGTTATAAAAACTGGACGTCGAGGAGGACGACTATGTTGGGCAAGCATATTTCGTTTGTGTGGTTGTTGATGGCAGGAGTTCTGGTGACGGCAGTTTCAATACGAGCCACGACGGAAGAGGCCGTCCAGCCCGTGACATTCAACAAGGACGTACTGCCAATCCTTCAGAAGAACTGCCAAAGCTGCCATCGACCGGGCCAGATTGCGCCGATGTCCTTCCTCACTTATAAGGACGTCCGGCCTTGGGCGAAAGCGATGAAAGCAGCCGTCGTATCGAGGAAAATGCCGCCTTGGTTTGCGGACCCGCAATTCAGTCACTTCGCTAATGATCGGTCCCTGAAACCGAACGACATCGAAACGATCTCCAAATGGGCGGACAGCGGAGCCCAGGAAGGCGATGCGAAGACCGCGCCGGCAGAAATTCAGTGGCCTCGAGATGGATGGGAAATTGAACCGGACATCGTCGTGGACGGACCGCAGTTCACGGTTCCCGCAAATCCAAGGAACAATGTAATCGAGTGGTCGTACATCACTGTTCCGAGCGGCATCACGAAGGACACGTGGATTACTTCGATGGAAATTCGTCCAAGCGAACCCTCGGTGACCCATCACATCTGCGTGTTCTTCAAACCGCACTCTTCCGATGTTATCTACAACAAACCCGTTTGGGCCGATCGACCTCGTGACGAAAGTGGAAGCGCCCTGGCCTCAGCGGCCGGTCCAAATGGACGCGGCATTCCGCAGTCCATTACTGCGGGAAGCAACGGCATCGAAGGATGCTACGTTCCAGGTCAGCGAACGCAGGATTACCGCATCCATCGCGCAGCGAAATTGTTCAAGGCAGGAACGGATATTGTCTTCCAGGTGCACTACACGCCGAGCGGGAAGGAAGTCACCGATCGGCCGCGAATCGGATTTACCGTTGCGAAAGAGCCGCCGCAACGATTCTACGTCTCCCTGGGAATGTCCGCCCCAAGCGATGCTAAGAGTTTTGCGATTTCGCCGAATGACGGAAATTGGGAAAGTCCTCCGGCTGAAGCCACATTCGTTCAAGACGCCGAACTCGTGTGGATGTTTCCGCACATGCACATTCGGGGAAAGGAAATGACCTATCGATTGATCTATCCGGACGGCAAGACCGACACGGTGCTAAGCGTCCCAAACTACGATTTCAATTGGCAGCTAGGGTATGACTTGGCGAAACCTATTCTTGTCCCCAAAGGAACAAGATTGGTCGTTACGGCGCATTACGACAATTCGGCCAATAACAAATTCAATCCAGATCCGAACAGGACCGTGTATTACGGTGACATGACCTGGGAAGAAATGATGTTTCCGTTCTTCAGCGTAGTCGTGGACCAGTCTGTCGATCCCAGGAAGGTCATCAATATCGTCCGCGGCCGG
>DATFXZ010000131.1:0-11102 GCA_035315305.1 Terriglobia bacterium
TATATGTGTGGAATCGCGGGTCTGTTCAGTCTGCACGGGAAGCCGGTCTCGGAAAATGAAGTCCAATCGATGTGCGATGCAATGGCGCATCGAGGCCCCGACGATGAAGGCTATTTCGCAGCGCCCGAAGTTGTGCTCGGCATGCGCCGGCTCAGCATCATCGATATTGACGGCGGCCACCAGCCGGTTCACAACGAAGATAAATCCGTGTGGGCCGTCTTTAACGGCGAAATCTATAACTTCAAAACACTGCGCAGCCTGCTGGAGCGGCAAGGCCATCGTTTTTCGACGGATACTGATACTGAAGTCATCGTTCATTTGTACGAGCAATACGGCGAGTCCTGCGTCGACAGGATGCGTGGAATGTTCGCGTTCGCTGTCTGGGACGAGCGCCGGAAAATTCTTCTTCTCGCCCGCGACCGGCTCGGAATAAAGCCGCTCTTTTACACGGTCGTCGACGGCCGGCTTGCATTCGGTTCGGAGCTGAAAGTCCTGCTGCAATTACCTGAACTCGAGCGCCGGCTCAACTGGAGTTCGGTCAATCATCTTTTCAGCGCAATGTGCACGCCGGCTTCGGAAAGTATTGTCGAAGGCGTTCACAAATTGAAGCCAGGCCATATCCTTACCGCATCCGCGCGGAACGGCCTTCAGATTCGGCAATACTGGGATGTCGAATTTGATCCGGATTACGGCAAGACTGAACAATATTTCATCGAGCGTCTGCGCGATTTGCTGGAAGAGTCCGTCCGATTACGACTTATAGCGGACGTTCCACTAGGCGCGTTTCTGAGTGGAGGAATCGACTCGAGTTCGGTCGTTGCGACGATGGCGCGCCTTAGCTCGGGGCCGGTGAAGACGTTTTCGATTGGTTTTCCCGATGAGGACTACAACGAGCTGAAATATGCCCGACAAGTGGCGCGGGCGTTCGGCACGGAGCATCACGAATTGGTCGTCGATCCGAACGTGTTGAATATCATCGACGATCTCGCCTGGTATCTCGATGAGCCATTCGGTGATTCGTCCGCCATTCCGACTTATATGGTTTCGAAGCTGGCGGCTGAAAACGTGACCGTCGTGTTGTCCGGCGATGGCGGCGATGAGTTGTTTGCCGGCTATGATCGTTATCTAAAAGAGCGAAAAGAGCGCCGACTTGCGGCGATTCCTTCTCCGGTCCGGCAGGCAGTTGGTTTTGCCGGATCACTGATGCCGGAGGGAATGAAAGGCCGCAATTTTTTGCGGCATCTCGCTTTCGAAGGGGCCGATCGCTACCTTGACGCAAACATTCTCTTCCATGAATTCGACAAGGCATCGTTGTTCGAACCGGACGCATACAAACAGATCAGTCAGGAAGATCCGCGCAGTATCTGGCGCCTGTTCCTCAGGAACGGAAAGATGCACTGGCTTTCATTGCTGCAGTACATGGATCTTAAAAGCTATTTGCCCAACGATATTTTGACGAAAGTTGATCGCATGAGCATGGCGCATTCGATTGAAGCGCGTGTGCCGCTGCTGGATCACAAGCTCGTGGAGTTTGCGGCAACAATTCCGCCGGAATTGAAGCTGTACAGAAAAACCACTAAGTACATCTTCAAAAAAGCGATGGAAGGCATACTGCCTCGCGAGATCCTCTATCGGCCGAAGCGTGGATTCGCTATCCCGCTTGGCCGTTGGTTCCGCGGGCAATTGAGCTCATACGTGCGAGATCTATTGCTATCGCGAACAAGCCTCGACCGCGGGCTCTTTAGAAAGTCCTACCTCGAGCGGCTGATCGAAATGAACGATCGGGGCAGGTCATTGGATCTGCAGCTTTGGACTCTCATAACGTTCGAGCTATGGTGCCGGAGATTCGTGGATGAAAGTGCTTTTTGTCGGTCCGTGCCCTCCGCCGCACGGAGGAATCTCCGTGCACGTGTGGAGCGCGCACACGCGCATGAAGCGGGCGGGACAGCAGTCGAGTGTGCTTAACGTCGATCCTAGCGCGCCCGAGAGCGACCGGTACATCAAGATCTCAGGCGGTGTGGATCTCGTCCGGCAGTTGGTCCGGCACGTCGGGAATGATTGGATGCTGAATGTCCACACCAATGGACATAACCCGAAGAGTTGGGCCATCGCTGCTGTCTGTGCAGTCGCTGCGCAGTTTGGTCCTGGAGCTACGCTCATGCTCCATTCCGGTATGGCGCCGGCCTATATTCGCGGCGCACCGAAAGGAATGAGGCAGATCATTCGACTTGCGTGCGCACTCTATAGACAGATCGTCTGCGTCAACGGTGAAATTGCATCGGCCGTCTCGGATTTGGGAATACCGAAGGAGCAGATCCAGATAACGCCGGCCTTCCTGCCGGTCGAAACGCCGGAAATCGTGCTGCCTCCGGACATCGAAAGTTGGATGCAGCAGCATTCGCCCGTGATGACATCGACGATGTTTTTCCGTGCGGAGTATGGATTCGAAGTGCTTCTGGACGCAGTCAGCCGATTGAAAGACCGGTATCCCGAAATTGGGTGTTTAGTTATGGGAACCGGAGAAGGGCGCGAACAAGCGGCGGAGCTGGTCGCAAGACGCGGATTGGGTGACCGGATCTTTCTCGCCGGTGATCTCGACCACGAATTATGCCTGGCGCTGATGTCGCAGTCGGCGGTTTTCGCCCGTCCCACGTTTCGAGACGGCGACTCGATTTCTGTTCGTGAAGCCGTATCGCTAGGTGTCCAGGTTGTCGCGAGCAATGTGGGCACAAGGCCGGATGATGTGTTGCTGTTTGAGCCGGGCGATGTAAATGGGTTGGTGGCGAGAATCGAACAAGCGTTAACAAAAACAACATGAACGTCAGCAGACTGAGACAAATGAGTGCCGCTGAAGTCGCGCATCGGATCCGCGAGCAGTTCCGGCGTCACGCCGACAGAGTGCGGTTTCGCGCACAGCTTCAAGTGGATGACGATCCTGAACTCGATGCGTTGATCGAGCGCAGTGCCTCTTCGCTGAAGAGCTATTTACGAAACGGACCAGCACGCCGCTTCTACGCCTCCACTCAGGATCGCGAACGCACGGCCGGCTTCATCGAACAGCGATATCCCGAATGGCTTGAACGGACGATCGCAAAAGCCGGCGTTCTCTGTGAACACTGGGTGACGCTTTTCGGTCGCGATGTTCATCTTGGCGACGATATCGATTGGCATCGGGATCCGATCTCCGGTTTCCAATGGCAACGTCGGCATTGGACAGAATACGACCTCATCAATATGCCTCCCGCCGATGCGAAGGTCATTCACGAACTTAATCGGCACCAGCATCTGCCGCGTCTCGCGAAAGCCTTTTTCCTCACAGGTGACGAGCGCTACGCCGGGGAAGCGATCGTACAAATCGAGAGTTGGATCGAGCAGAACCCGAAATCGTATGGAGTGAATTGGCAATCAAGTCTGGAGATAGCCATTCGATGCGTTTCCTGGATGTGGACGATTTTTCTACTTCTCGAATCAGAATTTTTGGAGGAAGAGAAACTTCGCCGCATATGCCGTTCACTCTTCGCGCAGCTGGATCATGTGTACCGCTATCCATCTGCTTACACCAGCCCCAACACACATCTCATCGGAGAGGCTGTATCGCTATTCATCGCGGGCGTCCTGTTTTCTGAAATGCCCCGGGCCGCGGATTGGCGCATGTTTGGTGAGCGCACACTGATCGATTCGGCGTCGCGGCAGGTGTTGAATGACGGCGTCTATGGGGAACTCTCATCGTATTACCACTGCTACGCGACTGACTTTTACCTTCATACGTTGATCCTGGCGCGAGCGAATGGCATCTCACTTCCGGATTGGCTCTGGGATGCATTGTCGCGGATGCTCGAGTTCGTCATGCACATCACGCGTCCCGACGGCACTATTCCGCTTTTCGGCGATGATGACGGGGGCCGAGTATTGGCTCTGGAGTCCGAGAATTATGCTTCCTACCGCGACGGCCTCTGCTCCGGCTGCGTTCTATTTGCCAGGTCCGACTTCAAGCATCAGTCAGCTTCGTTCTCTGAAGAGACACTGTGGCTGCTGGGCGACGAGGCTTCGCGCGCATTTGATTCGATCAAACCCGAGCGTCCGGCTGCACTGCATCGAGCATTCGAAGATGCAGGCTATTTCGTCCAGCGTTCGGGTTGGGACGCCAATGATACTCACATCACCTTCGACTGCGGTGGCTTGGGTTTTGGCAGTGGCGGTCACAGCCATGCGGACGCACTCTCGTTCACCGTTTTCAGCGGCGGTCACGAGTTCCTGATCGATCCTGGAACTTCGGTTTACAACGGTGCCCCGGGATGGCGTCGTTTTTTCCGCTCGACTGCCGCGCATAACACCGTCGTCGTCGATGATAGAGGCCAGTCTGAACCCGGCGCTTCGTTTCGATGGAAGACGAGAGCCTCCGGTTATCTTCGCCGGCAATTCGCGCTTCCGGACATCGATTACATCGACGGCGCGTTGGAATTTCGGGACGGAGGCAAGTCTTGGCCTTCGATTCTCCCTCTATCACGCAACGGAGGAATCACGCATCGACGGCGGGTCGTGTACATCCGACCAAACTATTGGATTGTGCTCGATAACCTGGACGGCAGGGGCGAGCACGACTTCGATTTTCTCTACCATTTTGCTCCAAACGCGCAGCTGACGGTCGTGTCGGACGAAAGGAACGGCGAGATCGATTGCCGCGTCGGGATTGAACGTGCCGGACTGCAGATGTGCATGTACGCTTCGGAAGCCATCCGAGCCGAGGCTATATGCGGCCAGCGTAGACCTATTCAAGGATGGGCGTCCCGCATTTACGGCGAACATCACGCTAGTCCGGTTTTGAAAGCATCTGTTCACGGCAATGCCCCTGTCTCGATGATGTCCTTTCTCTGCCCAGGCAATGAGCCGCTACGGTCGCGGCGTTTCAAATCAAATACCGCTCGTGCAATTGCGGCGGCAGTGCGAGATGAGGACTATGACGACATCGCAGTTATGGCGGCGGACGACGGAGACCTGCGTCTGATCGACTACGTCATGCGTGGCGAATTCTTTTGGATGCGGTTGGAGCAGGGTAACCTCCGGCGATTACTAGCAGTGAACGCTCGCTTTTTCAGTTGTGCGGGCGAAATCGTATTTGAGAGTGAGCAGGTGATTCCCTACGTGCATGTCTACTTCTGGGACAACGGCATCCTTATCGAGCGCGGAGAGCAGGGAGGGAGAGTTTATGTGCGGGATTTGCGGGATCGTCAATTTCAACGGAACTGATCCGGTCGATCGTGGAGTTCTTGAGCGCATGACGTCGGCTCAAGCCCACCGCGGGCCTGACGCTTCCGGATATTTCGTTGAGAACAACGTCGGTCTCGGACATCGCCGATTGAGCATCATCGATCTCAGCGGCGGCAAGCAGCCGATCTTCAACGAAGATGGTTCACTTGTCGTGGTGTTCAATGGTGAGATCTATAACTACGGGGACCTGACTGCCGGTTTAATTGCCAAAGGGCATCATTTCGCAACGCGTTCGGACACCGAAACGATCGTTCATTCGTACGAGGAACACGGCGACGCCTGTATGCGCGATTTTCGCGGCATGTTTGCTTTCGCCATTTGGGATCGCCGGCGTAAGCACTTGTTGTTGGTGAGGGATCGTCTCGGAATCAAGCCGTTGTACTACTACGCGGGAAAAGACTTTTTCGTTTTTGCGTCTGAGATCAAGTCGTTGTTGCAGCATCCCGGTGTACCCAGGGAAGTAGATCATCAAGCACTGGACTTGTATCTTGCGCTGCGATATGTACCGGGTCCGCGGACAATGTTCAAGAACATCTTTAAGCTTCAGCCGGCCCATTGGATGACCGTCGATGAGACTGGAATCAAGATCGGAAAGTATTGGGACCTTCAGTACAACAGCGTTCCGGACGGCCGCAGGGATGTTATCGAAGAATTTCGGCAGCTCCTCGAAGAGAGTGTGAGATTGAGGTTGATCGCGGAAGTGCCCCTTGGTGTTTTTCTGAGCGGTGGGCTGGATTCCAGCGCCATGCTGGCGCTGATGAGCAGAATCACCGGGGGAGAGCGGGTCAAGACATTCAGCGTGGGATATGAGGCGAGCGGGCCTGCGAAGGCGGAGATTGATGAGGCAAACGAGTTTTCATTCGCACGCGAGGCAGCAGTTCACTTCGGTGCGGATCATCACGAATTCCGCATGACAGCCGACGATTTTCGAAATGCCATACCAACAATGGTTTCTCATCTTGACGAGCCGATGGCGGATCCGACTTGTATTCCTCTCTATTTCATCTCGAAACTTGCCCGGAACTACATCACTGTTGTCCTTTCCGGCGAAGGCGCTGATGAGACCATGGCCGGCTACACCTTGTATCGCAAGACTCTCGCACTCGAAAAAATGCGCAGTCGTACCGGCCCACTGGCATCTGCGTTTCCTGCATTAGCGTACCTGCCCCTCAGCAATCGAGTCCGTGGGTATCTGCGGCGTGCGGGGAAGAGCATCGAAGATCACTATCGCGGCATGGTCAAAGGCATTCCTTTAGAAACGCGGCTCGCACTAACCGGGGCTGACCGTGTGCAGAAATGCAACAATCGGATGGACGAAATCTTCAGCGATTACTTCAGCAAAGTGGCCGACACGTCTGCCCTGAACCGAATGCTCTATGTGGACGCGAAGATCTGGCTCCCGGAAGACTTACTTCTAAAAGCTGACAAGATGACGATGGCCACTGCGGTCGAGCTTCGTGTGCCTTTTCTGGATCACAAACTGGTGGAATACATTGCCGGTTTGCCGGACGACATGAAAGTGCGCGAGCACCAAGGGAAATGGATCTTGCGAAAGGCCATGGCAGACGAGCTACCACGGTCGATCCTGCATCGGAGGAAGAAGGGTTTTCCAATTCCCGCCGATAGCTGGTTGCGGTTCGAGCTCCGGGATTTTGTCCGTGACACCTTGCTCGCGCGCCATTCCGCTTGCAAACAATTCTTCGATCCGCAAGCTGTAGAGGAAATTGTGAGTCTGCAAGAGAAGGGGAAGTATTCGGGTTATCAAGAAGCGTGGTCTTTGCTCGTGTTTGAGTTTTGGCACAAGCAATTCATCGAAGAATTTGCTCCGATTCATACCGTCAAAGAATCCACTACTGACGTATTCGCCGGTCGCAATTGGCAGAATATGTGCACTCCGAGATCGGTCTGAAATACTGTAAAAGGAGATTTCCATGAATCCTGAGATCTTTAGGGGCAGATGGAACCAGTTGAAAGGCGAAGTCCGCAGCCGGTGGGGGAAGCTTACCGATGACGACCTCGCTCACATTCAAGGTGAGGCTGAGAAAATGATTGGTAAGTTGCAGGAACGCTACGGTTACAAACGTGACCAAGCGGAGAAGGAACTGAACGAATTCATGAATTCACATTCCGGCCAACCCCGCCGAACTGCGTAAGGCCTAAACTTGCGGGTCTGTGCTTTCGGCAATTTCATACCGATCACACAGACTCGCGCGTCGTGGACGAAACATGCAAACCAGTTCCCCACCAGTTCCTTCAAGCGAATTTCGCTTCCGTCGCCAAATCAAGCAGCGCGACGGTCTCTGTCTGTAATTCCCACCTCTCCCGCCAGACGGTGAACCCTCATTGAGAACGTAATCCAAGCCAAGCCGTGGAGAATGAGATCGATTCCGACCGCGAGACCCAGGAAGTAAAGGCTGGTGGTTTGCCAATTCCTCACCAGCATAAAACCTAGTGCAATAGCTACGATTCCGCTTAGAACCGACCATCCCCAGTTCGGAAATTGCATGACAATGGACGCCACCGACCGATAGATACCGGCTGCTATCAATATCGTCCCAAACATCAGGGTGATAGCAACTGCGCCGGAGACTGGAAAACTCAGCATCGTGAGTCCAGCGATAATGCTCAGGATTCCCGCCGCCAGACTTAGCAGGAAACCGCTCCATTTACCCGTTAGAAACGAAAGAACGACCAATGCGGCGCCGGCGATAAGTAGTATCCAGCCGAACACCACAACAGAGACTAAGGTCGTCGCGACCGCCGCTCCGGAGGCGATTACGCCCAGTACTATCAAGAAAGCGCCCAAAGCAAGATACCAGCCCCATTTCCGATCGATTTCCGCGAGCCCGGTTCTGAAACGGTTTCTCGCAGCGTCGAAAAAGCCTGCGTTACTCATACAGAACTCCTTTCCTTCAAGCGGCTGTTTCCAAAGAGCCGCTACGCGCAAAAAAAACAACTCTTATAAATTTGGACGCAAGACACCGCCCTGAAAGTATGCGGGTACCCAGAAAAATGACTTGTTCGATAGGCCAATGGGCACGGAAATACCACGTCCGCGTCGTCTAATGCCGCTAAGGCAGCCACTCATCGGAATGGATGCATTTGCCGCCATGGTGCTTGAGTTGCACGACCTTTGTGTCCGTTACTTCATCGCTGCAGAGCTCTCGGAGGCGAGATGAACATATATGAGGCAATCGGTATGGCTTGGGTAATCTTTACGTCTGCGCTTGCGTCCGTGGAAATTCTGTATTTGGCATACGTTGGTTTGAAGACGATCGCCACCAAACCGCAAACGCGAGACGCCGAGGTCCCTGTCGAAGTCAAAGAGATGTTCAAAGTCGCGAGATAACCGCGCCATGCGCGGTGTACTTCACGTCCATAGCCAGTTCTCCGACGGTGAGGAATCGCTTGAGCGGATAGTTCAAACGTTCAGGGATGCAGGCATGGCGTTTATTGCAGTCAGCGATCATGCCGAGGTTTTCGATGAACAGCGCATGCAGGAATACGTCGCTATTTGCGACTCTCTTTCCAGCAACAATTTCCTCGTAATTCCCGGACTAGAGTTCGCGCTGAAAGGCGGCAGCATTCACATTCTCGGCTACGGCATAACGAAGCGCGTGCGCGCTTCGACGATGGAACAGCTTGTAGGCGGAATACACGAAGCAGGCGGCATTGCCGTACTTGCACATCCGCCGGTAGGCAGCATCAACATGATCGGAACCATCAAAGCGGAACTCGACGGCATCGAAGTGTGGAATGGCCGCTACGATGGGACGGTCGCTCCGAGAGCGGAGTCCTTTCAGCTTTTGCGGCACGTACGAATGTCGAATTTGAAAGCCGTAGCGTATTGCGGCGTCGACTTTCACAAAATTGGACAGGCCAGGAAACCGGTTTACGTCGAAATCGAATCAAACGCGCTCCAGCGACGCGAGATTCTTAGTCTGCTTCGTGCCGGCAGCTTTACGTTGCACGGCAGTAATTTGGCGATTCCATCCAGCGGCAAACTCACGTTTATTCAAGAGCTGTCGATTGCTGTAAAGCAGCCGCTTTGCCGCCCATGGGCTGGGTAACGCGGATGTACCGGTGGATCGTACTCAGCCTAGCTGCGATTCCCGTCGTGCTGACGGGCCTACGTCCACCTTCAAACGGCTTCACCTTCTGGACCGCGCATGCTCTAGAAAAAATCCGTCCCTATGACGCTGTCCCCGACAGGCCACAGGATTCGGTTCAAATCTCGGCTGCGCGCAATGAGTTCGAATCTTTTCAAATCGTTTTTCGTGCGGAGTCGGATCTTGAAGGCATCGACGTTCAAGTATCGGATCTAAAGGGCCCGGACGGAGCCGTGCTGCCGGCGAGTAACGTAACGATCTACTTTGAGCGATATCTCGATTTGCCCAAGCCATCTTCCATTGAGGGAAGAGCGGGCGAATGGCCGGATGCGTTAATTCCACGAAACGACCGGTATTTCGGCGAGAAGCGGAACGCATTCCCCTTCAAACTATTGGCTCGTCACGATCAGCCGATTTGGATTGAAGTATACGTGCCGCCATCAACCAGTGCCGGAATGTATCGGGGCGATGTCGCTGTCACGATCAGCGGCAAGCGCGAAACAACAATTCCAGTAAAGCTTGAAGTGTGGAACTTTGATTTGCCGTCCACCTCGACTCTGCCGAACAGCTTTGGGTTGAACGGCCTCACGGCAGTGCGGCAGCACCTGGGCAAATACACGAACGATAACGACGTTATCCGATTCACCAACCTGTACCGTAAGGCGGCCCTGTGGCATCGAGTCAGCGTTCATAACGGATCGATGCTGCCTCCCCGGGCGTCATTCAATGGAGATAAGGCCACGATCGATTGGACAAGGTACGACAAAGAAGTCGGGCCTTTCCTCGACGGAACAGCCATTGCCCAAGGCCAACCCCTGTATGGCGCGAAAGCAACCTCCATTGATATCCCAGGTGTTCGCAATTTTCAGCGCGACCTGGAGAAGGTTTTGTATTTGCGCGCGTTTGCTCAACACTTTCGCGAAAAGGGATGGATCAATCGGTTATTCAATTACCTGTGGGATGAGCCGCCGCCCGTAAAGTACGATGAACTCGTCCGGCAGGGAAAACTAGCTCATTCCGCGGATTCGGACATCAAGAATCTGGTTACAGCTTCCTTCCACCCGGAGTGGGACGGCGCTGTCGATCTCTTTGTTCCAATTATCAATTGCTTCGCTTTCAAGCCCGGAAATCTTAATAACTGCGATCAGCAGGTCGAGCAGCAGAAAATGCCGAATCTTTGGTGGTACCAATCTTGTGCAAGCCATGGCTGCAACATGATTGGCGGCGAATACTTTCGCGGCTGGCCAAGCTACATGATCGATGTGGACGCAGTCGCGAATCGGATCATGCCTTGGCTCACATGGAAATATGACGTGAAGGGTGAGTTGTATTACGCGATGAACGAATCCTACAGTCGCCCTGAAGACGCCTGGGACCATGTCTTCCTGTTTGGCGGCAACGGTGACGGCACGCTCTTTTATCCAGGAAGACCGCGCACGATTGGCGGAAGTTCTGACATTCCGATAGAAAGCATCCGGCTAAAGCTCATCCGTGATGGTCTGGAAGACTACGAGTATTTGGCCCTGCTTTCGAAGTATGACGGCCGTGAGGCTGCCGCGAAATACGTCGATCGGCTTGTGACCAATGCCCATACCTACGATCGGGATCCGGCAATGCTCTACAACGTGCGGCGGGAAATCGGTGACCGTTTGTCAAAGGCAAGTGCCGGGAACCGGAAATGACTCTTGTTGGAGAACTCGTGCAGAGGAGTATTCCCCTCTTCGT
>DATFXZ010000132.1:0-19862 GCA_035315305.1 Terriglobia bacterium
CTCTGCGTTTTATGTGCCGGAGTAGTCATGATCGCGGCACAAAATGCACCACAGAACCCTCCTCAAGAGAATCCGCCGGCCACACCTCCCGCCGACCCGCAAGACCCTCGATATCGGCTTAACGTGAACGTTGAGCTGGTGAACGTTGTGGCTACGGTTCTTGACGACCAGGGAAAATACATGGACGGCCTGAGATTGGAAGACTTTCAGGTGTTCGAGGATGGTGAAGAGCAAAAGATTTCATTTTTCTCACATGACCTTCGAGTCCCGATCAGCGTGGGAGTGCTGGTCGACTCGAGTGGCAGCATGCGTCATAAACTCCAACAGGCGCTGCAAACCGTTCGTGAGATCGCTTTGGCGCTCTCACCGCAAGATGAAATGTTCGTCGTGTCTTTTAACTCAGACGTCGAAGTTCGTCGCCATTTCACGACGAACATGCAGGATATCCAACGCAGCCTCAGGGATATCAAAGCCGGCGGAGAAACCGCGGCGTACGATGCGATTCAAGTTGCGATGGATGAGATGAAGACCGCGAAACACAACAAGAAGATCCTGCTTCTGGTGACCGACGGTTTCGACACGAAGAGCCACATCAGCTCGATGCAGGTCGAAGACATACTCAAGCGGTCCGAAGTTCTGGTCTACGCCATCGGTATCGACGACGATGACGAAGATCCGCTTGTCCTGCGGCGAACTCGTTATCACATCTATCACTACATGCTCGGCCGGCTTACCAGCGTCAGCGGCGGCAGAGCATTTCGCTTGTTTACTGGCCGGAACTACGCGTTGAACAGCTTGGCGCAGGTCCTGCTCGAGGAACTTCATCAGCAATACACGCTCAGTTATTACCCGACTTCCCTGCCAGACAAGAACGTTTGGCGGCAAGTCGATGTGAAGGTCAAGAAGCCCGGTTCACAGATCCGGCATCGAATGGGCTACTACGTGAACGAGGCAAAGAGTAAAAGCTCTAATTAGTGGGACTATGCAAGAAGCATTAATTGCTGCCGCATTTCTTCTGGTCGCGGCACTGATAGGCCGTTTCATCAAACCCGGCGAAGACCAGCTCCGCCCGCTTTACCCTCAGGCATCGAGCGGTGAGGCGGACGCGCACACCAGCCATCACTAGATACCGGAGGGCGGTTTTGTGCCGCCCTTACGGCCACCTAAGCCGAGGCAATAATATTTTCTCCAAGGCCGATGCGTTTGATCTTCTCGATCAGCGTCGTACGCTTGAGGTTCAGCATTTTAGCGGCAAGTTTCTTGTTGCCGTTGGTCTTCCGTAGGCTTTGAAGGATCAGCTCCCGCTCCATATCCGTCACGACATTCTGGAAATTAATCCCTTCTTCCGGGATCTCAATCAACGGGACAAAATTCAGAGGATCTCGACGCTGAATTTCTTCGGGCAAATCTGTCGGAAGAATCGCAGTCCGGTTACCAGTAAGAGCAACCATCCGTTCGACGATATTTTCCAGCTGGCGCACGTTGCCCGGCCAATCAAACCCCATCAAGCTCTTCATGACTTGCGGTGAGACGGTCTTCAGTTCCAATTTGTGCGTTTCACAGAAACGCTCGACAAATTTCTGCACGAGAAGCGGAATATCTTCACGGCGTTCACGCAGTGGCGGCAGGCTGACCGGAATCACATTCAACCGGTAGTAAAGGTCTTCGCGGAACGTGCCGTCTTTCACCATCTGCTCCAGGTTCGAGCTGGTCGCCGAGATAATGCGAACATCGACCTTCACCGTGCTGTTTCCTCCGATGCGCTCGAATTCCCGTTCTTGAAGCACCCGAAGCAACTTCACCTGAAGTGTCACCGGCATGTTTCCGATTTCATCTAGAAAGATCGTTCCGCCGTTTGCCTGTTCGAACCGGCCGATGCGGGTTTGCACCGCCCCGGTGAACGCGCCCTTGACGTGGCCAAACAATTCGGATTCCAACAAATTTTCCGGAATTGCTCCGCAGTTAATGCTTACGAGCTTCTGATCTTTTCGCCGGCTGTTGAAATGAATCGCCTTGGCTATGAGTTCCTTTCCGGTGCCTGTTTCGCCCTGGATCAAAACAGTGCTGTTCAAACCGGCAATGGTATCGACCAGTTCAAAGATGCGCTTCATGGCGCGGCCGGCGCCGATGATGTTTTGGAAACCATACTTCTCGTCGAGTTGTTTGCGCAGGTACTGATTCTCGAAGCGGAGTTGACGTTCCTTAAGGCCTTTGCGGACCATCACCGGCAATTCGACGAGCTTGAACGGCTTCGATAAATAGTTGTATGCCCCTTTTTTGATCGCCGTGACCGCGGTTTCGATCGTTCCGTACCCGGTAATGATGATGCCGATGATTTCGGGGTATCGGACCAGGGATTCTTCCAACAGTTCGACACCCGTGCGGCCCGGCAGATTGTGATCCGTGATCAGAACATCGTAGGCGGTTTGCGATAGCTTCTCGGCGGCCTGCTCGGCGGATACAGCTTGATCAACCTCGAATCCCTCAAGCGTCAAGATGTCGACAATAGCGGTGGCCAACTCTTCTTCGTCATCAACCACGAGGATCTGTTCTTTCGCTGGATCCATAAAGCGCCTCCTGCGAGAATTCGGGGGATTTTACCTTTTGAATCTGAAGTTTTCAAATCTCTATGACGTTTGGGACTTGTGTGGGCGCTATTCATGCAGTGTTCTTGGTGCATCTGGCACGCGTCTTCGGCGCCGTCGTGACCGTAGATTGACACTCCCGGCGCAAGAAACTATGAACACACGGCGTGGAGTGCTACATTGTCGCGCTATGGATGAAGACAAAGTCAGAAAGTGGGTCCATGACCTGAACAATCGTGTCGGCATGGTGCTGGCCAACGCCGAGCTGATGCAGCTTGAAAAGCTCCCGCCTAAGGCGTTCGAGAGGACGAAGTTGATCGAGGAGAAGACGCTCGAGATCCGCCAACTCATCCGAGAGATGACTGACCATCTGCTGGCATAGCCTTAGAATTTCTCGATTTCAAAAATACGTGATCTAGACGTCTGACACCAAACTACCCTCATTGGGGAATTTTCCATGGACTGGTGTGTCTTAGGAGCAGGCATTGAGGGCGATGAAGTCAAACGATCAATTTGAATTGAAGGCCAAGGATGCGGTCATTCATTTCCCGGAGGGTTTGATTGGCCTTGCCGAGTGCAAGGATTTCGTCTTGATTGAGAACCCAAATCTTGCGCCATTCCGGCAGCTGAAATGTGTCGACTCGCCCCAAATCGGTTTTCTTGTGCTGCAGGCGACTACGGTTATCACCAATTTTTTTGAGTATGTCCCAGTGCGCGAGTGGGAATCGCTTGGTATCGGCCCGACAAAAGAATCAGCCTTTGTCATCGTTATGATCAGTTCGACGCCTGAGACGAGTACGGGCAATTTTCAGGCTCCACTTTTAGTAAACTACGAAAAAATGATTGGAAAACAGCTGATTCTTACTGATGCAGCGCTATCTCGCCGTCATCCGCTCGTATAGATAAACCTACGCTTGCCCGGTCTTAGGCTTTCCGATATGCTTCGAACAAAGGACTTCTATGCTAGTAGTGACGCGGAAAAAAGATGAGAAGCTGATTATCGGCAACGAAATCGAAATTCAAGTGCTCCGTATCGGCCGGGATAACGTACGTCTTGGAATCAAAGCTCCGGCGCATATTTCGATTTACCGCTATGAAATATATGAAGCAATCAAGAGTGAAAATATGAATGCCGTGGCTTCTCAAATCCCGGATAAAGAGACATTGGATAAGATTTCCAAGAGCATGAAGGCTGAGTAGCCAACACCGATATACAGACCTACAAAGAAGGCCCGCAGAACCGTCGTCTGATGCGGGCCTTATTTGTTTTCGTTCTGTTCCTATACCGCATGTCTGCGCGCTTGTTATGAAATGTGATCTCTGCACCGAAGACGATGGCAATGGTATCCACTACCACGCCTTCATCGAAGGTAAACATCATTGGGTTTGCGAATTGTGTAAGAAGAAATTGAAGATAGAGACAGAACACGTCGACGATTGAGCCCGCCGTTATATCCCGTCCGCTATCGTGAAAACTCTCGTGTATGTCCGTTGATACAACTCGTGGATCGGCTGTTGCACTGAATACAGAAAACTGTTTTCGAGGGGGCCGAGATAGAAGTGCAGCGACATCAGCTCTGACGCATCGCTAAGGTTCGAGACCTGATGAATTTCTGTGGTTTGAATGCTCAACACCGAACCCGGCTTGAAGTCCTCGGAGTAGTCCACGCGAATATGTCCATTCGCAGTTTTTCGGTAATTGTCGGCGGACAAAACGCCGTCGAGCGTATAAACCGTGCAGATTGAATTTGCATGATCGTGAATCGGACTCCGCTGCCCGGGCCGCCAACACAACACAAGACATTCAAAGTCCGCGCATTTGTAGACCAGGTTTCGCGCGTATCGATCGTCCGTGAAGTGAATGTACGGCGTAATCTCGGACGGGTCCGGTTTGAGATTCGAGACGAAGCGGCGCAAATCAGCCAGCTTCATCTCCTTAGCCGTTTGCTTGAGCTCTTCAATTGCTGAAATAAGATTCATTAATTCTAAGTTAAGGTGTAGGCGCGCATGGAATCAACCCAAGCCTTATGAGGATCGTCACCTGGAATATCGAGAAAGGCAAACGCTGGCGGCTATTGGAGCAATGCCTCTCGCACACTGCCATTCGTACGGCCGATATTCTTTGCCTAAACGAAGTCGACGACGGCATGGCACGTTCCGGCAATCTCCGGATTGGCTACGAGATTGGCGAACGCCTCGGCATGGAAGTTGTCTTTGGGCCTACATTCAAGGAATTGACCAAAGGATACGGCGACGAAGTTCTCTCACCTGGTGAAAACACGACGGCCATTCAGGGCAATGCGATCCTCTCCAGGCTTCCGGTCCTGGACTCGGAAAACCTGCTGCTGCCCTCCTGCTTCGATCACATGAAACGCGTGGAGCGGCGTGAAGGCAACCGCCATGCGCTGATCGCCCGACTTGATTGCGGTTCAGGTCGCACGGTCGCGATCGCCAATGTCCACCTCGAGGTTTTTGGCACCGCACGCTGTCGCAGTGTTCAGATGAAATTTCTGCTGAATCGAGTGCCGAGCGGTCCGGTCATCATCACAGGCGATTTCAACACGAACACCTTTAGCCGCGGTTCTGCGTACCATATCTGCCGCTCTATGGCTGTGCTTGCGATCACGGATGCGCAGTCCAGAGTTCTTGCACCTTGGCGATACGAACCTCTCTTCCACGACTTGTCCGCAGCGGGCTTTACCTGGCGAGACTTCAATGACAGCCACCCGACCTGCTCAGTCGACCTGGCTTCGTTGGAGGATCGGACACGTGCACCAGGAATCCTCCGTAAGTTCATACTCTCGCGATGCCGATTTCTCCCACTCCGGCTCGACTTCATCTGCTGCCGCGGATTGCGGGCCGTTTCGCCAGGTTGCACTATCACCGATCTTCCGTGTCAACCCAGCGACCATCTTCCGATCACGTGCGAGCTTGCGTTCTAAATGGACACATGCTCTGCTATCGCAAGGTAAATGAACCCACTCTCGTATATTTCGCCAAAGGCAGCAGTACAGCCGAGTCCAATTCACGGCAGAGGCCTGTTTGCCGTCGAGCCGATTAGTGCAGGCGAAATCGTTTGCGTCAAAGGCGGTCATATCTTTGAGCGCAAACAACTGGGAAAAGCAAATGAGCTTTTCGGTCCAGCTGAAATCCAGATCGCCGAGAACCTGTTCATTGGTCCCCTAGACACCGAGAGTCGAGAAGGCAGTATGCTTTTCACGAACCATTCTTGCGATCCGAACATCGGCGTCCAGGGCCAGATCGTATTTGTCGCAATGCGCGACATCGCGCCGGGAGAAGAGTTGACTCACGATTGGGCGACAACGGACGACGATTCTTACGAAATGGAATGCCGCTGCAATGCGCCAAACTGCCGAAAGGTGATAACTGGCCAGGATTGGCGAAAGAAAGAACTCCAGGAAAAATATCAAGGTTTCATGTCCTGGCATTTACGGCAGAAGATCGCCAATCTCGTCTAGCCGGATGTCACCACAAAGACACAGAGACACAAAGGTCTGGCAGCTCGATAGTGAGTATTCATCTAGGTTTGAGCTGCCAGACCTTTGTGTCTCTGGTCTTTGTGGTGACATTCCTCTTTAATCCGGAACCATTTGCGTAAAAACGGTGTCTCCTAACCAATGAAACCACTGCTATTGGCATTCGTCCTGGTCTTTTCTCCAGGTCCTCTGGCGCAGGCTCCCGCATCGATCGAAGGCTTCGTTATGCAATCAGGCACGAGCACACCGGTGCCCGGGGCTCGAGTGAGCATGGGCGGCGCGTCGACCACGACGGATGAGAACGGAAGATTCGTCTTTCCGAATGTTCAACCGGGCCGGTATCGCATAGTTGCCAATCACAACGCGTATATACCCGCTCAGTACAGTGAACGCGGACGTGAGGGGATGGGCGACGATGTCACGGTAAGCCCCGGACAGGTAGTGAAAGGTATTGCGATTGTGTTGGTTCCGAAAGGAGCCATCGTGGGCCATGTTTATAACGCGTCCGATGACCCCGCCGCCAATGCAACCATCCACGCGTTCAGGTACGCGTATCAGGACGGTCGCCGGATCTTAGTTCCCGTGGGTACTGGAAAAAGCAACGACCTTGGAGAATATCGACTGCCCTCGTTAACGCCGGGACCATACCTCATTAGCGCGGTTATACAGACTGACGGGTACCTGCCGGTGTATTACCCAGGCACGACGGATGCAGCAGCAGCTTCTCCAATTGATCTCCCAGCCGGCATCGAGTTTACCGGCGTCGACCTAAAGGTCATGGACTCACGTGCAGTCCGCGTTACGGGCAGTGTGGTGAACGGCCTTACCGGCCAGCCCGCAGCAGGGGCCGCATTAATGTTGCTGCCGCGACGTGGGACGGTTGCTACGGGTTCATCGCTGCGCGCTGCGGCATCGAGCACGGGAATTTTTGAGTTCCGCCACATGGTGCCCGGCTCGTATGAACTTGTCGCGAGCGCGCCGAACTTGCCGGAAGGCCGCCTCGCCGCGTCTGCGTCTGTAGAAATCGGCCGCGCGGATGTCGACAACGTGACTTTGGTCCTGCAGCCCCAGCTCTCGATTAATGGGCGGGTTACAATCGATAGCTTCGATACTGCCAATTTCAACCTGCAAGGTATACGTGTAGAGCTACGTCGGGAGCCTTACACCCCCGAACTCTTAATCCTTCTCCCTTCCGTCGGCGGCGACGGAAGTTTTACGTTTAATGATGTCACGCCTGGTGATTACCAGCTGAAAGTCACTGCGCCAGGATTAAGGGGCTACGTCAAATCGGCGCGATTTGGCGCCATCGACGCACTGAACCCGCCTTTCCACATCGGCGGTCCCGGGCAATTTGAAATTGTCATCGGCGTGAATGGGGGTTCAGTTGAAGGTGTCGTTCTCCACGATTCACAGAAATCGTTTCCCGGTGCAACCGCCGTTCTCATTCCTGATCCACCGCGTCGCCAGCGCTTCGACCTCTACCACGCTGGCGGTTCCGACACATCCGGCCGTTTTCGTCTCGAGGCTGTCGCGCCCGGTGATTACCGGCTGTTTGCCTGGGAGGACGTCCCGGCCGACGCGTGGGAGGATCCGGATTTCATCCGGTTGTACGAAGACCGCGGCCGGCCGGTGCACATCAGCGAGGGTAGTAGGGAAAATGTCGAGTTGAGAATGATACCGCGATAAGCCCGGAGGACCGGCTTCCAGGCGAAGTCATTCGGGTCTATTATGCTCTGCTTGCCTTACAACAATGAGCGATGCACAAAGACTAGATCTGCAGATTGATTACTGGAATCAAGTTGGACCGACTAAGCCGTTTGCACATCCGGTGAACATCGAACAGCTCGGCAGATGGGTTTCACCGACAGACCGGATCCTCGATTACGGTTGCGGTTATGGCCGTGCCCTCGGGCTTCTTTATGCCAATGGATACACAAACCTCATTGGTGTCGACCCGGCGCCGGCTATGATTGATGCCGCACGACAGAACTTTCCTGCCATATCGTTCGATATCCTGAATGATGACCAGAGGGTTCAGCTCCCGGATGGCTCCGTCGACGGCGTCCTGCTGCTCAGCGTGCTTACTTGTGTGGCAACGAACGAAGGCCAACGCGCAATCATCTCTGAGATCACACGCGTCCTTCGGCCGGGAGGAGTGCTATACATCAGTGACATGTTTCTGCAGACGGATTCGCGTAATGTTGAAAGGTACGTTCGGGACGAGAGGAAGTACGGCATTTACGGAATTTTCGACCTACGCGAAGGTGTGATTGTCCGACATCACACTCGCGGATGGATTGAAACCCTGACGAAAGATTTTGAATCTCTCGAGCTCGAGGAAATTTCCGTCCATACGATGAACAGTCATTCCGCGAAGGCCTTCCAATGGTTCGGTCGCAAGCCTGACTAATGCAAGCTGGAGATTAGAAACCGCACGACTTGATAGCCGGCCACTGCGCTGAAAGGAAATTGGCCCATCGTATAGTGACCGCAAGGAACCCAAACGCGTTGGTGTGCAATTCCGCAATGATCGAGTTCCTCATAAGCTTGCTGCGACAGCAGCGGCAGGAAGGTCGTGTCATAACGGCCGGACAGCATGAGGACCTTCCGATTAGTTCCGCGAAGTCTCTGAATGAAAGGATGGGGGCTGATCGGCGACCATAGAAAACGGAGAAGCGGCAGGTCGACTGCGCCTTCCAGAGACTGACGGACATGTTTCGTTGAGAGTCCATTCCAGACCACATCCGCAAAGAAACTCGAGACGTGTATGAATGCCCCGGCAGAGAAACGCTCATCGTGTGCGAACGTCAGGAATCCAATGCATGACCCTACACTGGTACCCAAAATTCCAACGCGCTTGTACCCTCGCGTGAAGAGCCAATCCGCAGCTCGGCGGGAATCTAAGACCGCTTGGCGAATTGCCGTCAGCGTCCGGCCGATATTGGAAGAAACCAAATATTCCGCTCGTGCCAGTTCGGCCGGCTTACGGTGATGATGATACGGCAGACTCAAGCGGAGTGAACTGATACCGGCGCGCTGTAGAACGCGGCAGAGTTGAACCTGTCCATCCCATTTGCAATTCCACTGCGGCAGCACTATTACGGCCAGACCTGTGCCGGCGTCGAAGAATCGACACCATACCGTGTTGTTTTCCGGATACGGCGTTTCGATAGCGCTGGGGAATTTTAGGATATCTCCGTCGAGACGATAATCTGCCGTCGGTTCGGACGAATAGAAGGCTGAGCTATCCGATAACGCCCGCGAGACGTACTCGCATATGGCAGCTTGCGAATTTCCGTTTGCATGAATTCCCAGATGTTCCGCGCCCCACTCAAACGGCAGAGACTTGCGATTGTTGTCCCGGCCGTGAAGGGACCGCTCACGTCGTTCAATGTAGTTGCGAAACACTCTAGAGCGCTCGGACGAGCGCTTCGGCTGGATGCAATGGGCGACGTCCGGTTGCGTGTTCGACCTGTTGGCGGCAGGAGATCCCGGGCGCTACTACAAGAGCGTTCGGATTATTTTCGACGGCGGGGAAAAGCCGCCGACGTCCGATCGAGATCGAGATATCGTAATGTTCTTTTTCGTAACCGAACGAACCCGCCATGCCACAGCATCCGGAATCGATTTCTTCGACAGGATACGCGAGCGCCAACGCTTCCTTTAAATATCTCGAACCGATGAGCGCCTTCTCATGACAATGCCCGTGAATTAGAGCTTTCGTCTGCTGTCGCTTGAATTGAAGTTTCCATCGCCCTGCTTGTTTTTCTTTCACGATGAATTCCTCGAGCAGAAACGATGCCTTCGCGACGTCCGCAGCATGAGGATTCTTGACGAGATCAGGATATTCGTCCCTGAATGTCAGGATGCAGCTGGGTTCGCAGCCCACGATTAAATACCCGTTCTCGACGAAATCGTGAAGTTGTCGGATATTAAATTCGGCATTTTCCCGCGCCGCTTCCGCGAGACCTTTCGAAATCATCGGCCGGCCGCAACACCGGCGTTGCTCAGCGATGCGAACCTCATACCCTGCAGCCTCCAGAAGCTGAGTCGCGGCCTTTCCGATGTCGGGATAGTTGTAATTAATAAACGTATCGTGAAAGAGGACGACTTTGCCCGTAGACAAAGTATCGGGCGCACCGCTCGTGGCGCCATTTCGGTTGGCGAACCACGACTCGAAAGTCTGCGACGCAAACAGCGGAAGCTTACGTCGCGAATCAATGCCGACAAACCGATCGAGAGCGCGCCGAAAGACCGCATTGGTCAGAGTCCAATTGGCCAGGCCTGGCCACATGGAGGCCACTTTACTTGCAGCGTGAATGTTCGCGAACATCCGCGACCGAAGCGGTGTGCCGTTGGCTTCGTTGTAGTGGGCCAGGAATTCGTATTTCAGTTTGGCCATGTCCACATTCGAAGGGCACTCTGCCTTACATCCCTTGCATTCAAGGCATAGATCGAGAGTCTCGTACAAATCATTTCCGGTGAACTCGTCGAGGGGAAGCTTTCCGGATAAGATTTCGCGCATCAGATTAGCCCTGCCTCGCGTGGAATGCTTGTCGTCGAGCGTCACCATGTACGACGGGCACATCGTGCCCTCATTTTTCTTACGGCACACGCCTGCGCCGTTGCACAGTTCCACAGCAGTCGCAAAACCGCCTTCGCGCGAGAAGTCATAATGCGTGTTGATTGGAACGGTATGGTACTTGGTTCCGTAGCGGAGGTTCTCCGTCATGGGCGGTGCATTTACGATCTTGCCCGGATTCATCCGGTTTTCAGGATCGAACGCGGCCTTGACGTTCTGGAACGCTTTATAAAGTTGAGGTCCGAACAGTTTTTCGTTCAGGTGGCTCCGCGCGAGACCGTCCCCATGTTCACCGCTCATCCCGCCACCGAATTCCATGACGAGATCGGTGATTTCGTCGGTCATGTCTTTCATGACCTGAATGTCGCGAGCATCTTTGGTGTTAATGAGCGGCCGGATGTGAAGACAACCAACACTGGCGTGGCCATAGTAACCGGCGCTGGTATCGTACTTGTGAATGACGTCGCGGAATCTCACGAAAAATTCCGGAAGCTTTGAAGGCTCCACTGCACAGTCTTCGACAAATGCGATCGGTTTGCGCTCGCCCTTCATTCCGAGAAGAAGACCTAGGCCGGCCTTTCTCACTTTCCATATGCTGGTCTGTTCGGCGGGATCGAAAGCGCGCACGTAAGCGTATCCGGCTTTATCGCGCTTCAGCGCCGACTCCATGGCGTCGAGCTTGGAGCGAAGCTCGGCATCATTTTCTCCATAGAATTCCACGAGGAGAAGGGCGGCGGGATTACCCTGAACGAAACCCATTAAGCGCGAAATTTCGAGTGAGTTGCGGCCGAGGTTGATGATCATGTCATCGATCAATTCGATAGCCGCGGGCTTGAAAGGCAGGATGATGTCGCTCGCGCGGATCGATTCCACGATATCGGCGAAGTGCACAACGCACAACGCTGTTGCGGGTGGCCGCGGCTCAATGCGGACCTTCGCCTGGTGAACTGTAGCGAGAGTTCCTTCGGAGCCCACGACGAGCTTAACGAGGTTGAACTTTCCATTCCGTACGAATTCATCGAGGTTGTACCCGCTGACGCGACGCATGATCTTGGGAAAGCGACGGTCGATCTCATCGCGGTTTGCGCGAACGATATCTGCAATACGGCCCTCCACACCGCCGCGCGCCAGTGCGTCGTCGAACTTCATTTCACGGAGTGTGCGACCTTCACCTGAAGCGAGAATGACATCCATCTCCAGGACGTGATCGATCGTTTTCCCGTAGAGAATGGAGTGCGAGCCTGCAGAATTATTTCCCATCATGCCGCCGATCGTCGCGCGATTCGCAGTCGACGTATCGGGCCCGAAAAGAAACCCCATCGGCTTCAAATGAAGATTGAGTTGCTCTTGAACGACGCCGGGTTCGACAATGGCCCACCGCTCGTCCTTATTCACCTCGAGGACACGGTTGAGGTGCTTCGACATGTCGATCACCACCGCTTCGCCAACCGTCTGGCCCGCCAGGCTGGTCCCGCCGCCTCGAGGAAGAACAGGTACCTGAAAATCCCGCGCGATCTCCACTGCGGCAAAAACGTCCTCGTGGGTTCGAGGAATGACGACTCCAATCGGTTCGATCTCATAAATGCTGGCGTCGGTGCTGTACATCAGCCGGGAAGCCCGGTCGAAGCGGACCTCGCCTTGCACGCGCCGTTTCAGCGACTGGTATAGATCGTCATTCATATATCGGCCGAGAGTTTAGCACGGCTCGATTTTCATTTTCTGACGTAGAATCCTGTGGAGGAGCGTCGACAATATGCTGCGCGTCGGTCTGCTCTTGCTTGCGCTGGCTGGCCAAGACGAATCCAAGCCGCTTCCGGAACTTCAAACGTTTCTAGCCGATTTCCGCAGGTCGCTTCACACGGACGATCTGTTGCTGAGCGACTACACGTATACCGAAAAGCGGACATCGATTGAGCTGGACTCTAACCGCAAACCCAAAAAAACCGACGTGAATGTCTTCCAGGTTTTTCCGGGAACTTGTGAACGCCCGGGATATCGCCGCCAGATTGTGAAGAATGGCATTCCGGTTTCCGAAAAAGATCTACAGAAACAGGACCAGGAACATCAGAAGCAAATTGCGTCTGGGGGTCAGCCTAGAAGAAGGGGTGGGCCGCCGTTTGGCAAAACTCGGAATTGCGATGACAGATTAAAGAATGAACAAAAGATTCTTGATGATCTTTTCGGTCTATACGACATTCACATCATTGGGCGTGAACCGATTGGCGAGCATCCGACTTTGCTTGTGACATTTAAGCCTCGGCCGAATTACAAACCTCAGACCCGGCAAGGCGGGATCATGAAGCACATCGTCGGGCGCGCATGGGTGAGCGAAGATGATCATCAATTGGTCCGTCTGGATGCGGAAGTCTTCGAAACGATCTCGATCGGCTTCGGCATGCTGGCCAAGCTTCAAAAAGGAACGCACATTCTTTCCGAGCGGCGCAAATTCAATAATGAGGTGTGGCTTCCAGCACGAACGGAAATTTCACTACAAGCGCGGGTGTTGATGCTCAAAGGTTTGAATATCCAGCAAATCGTCGAGTATTCCGATCACAAGAAGTTTACGGTGGATACGATACTCACGTTTCCCGAACACAACTAACCACAGAGACATGAATTCGGGGTCAGGCACATAGAGCCCATAAAACAAGCGCCCGACCCCGAATTCATGTCTCTGTGATTACTCGACAGGTTCGCGCCGAACCTTCTTCCGGCTGCGTTTGCGCGCAAGCGCCTGTTTGATGCGCTTCTTCTCGCCTGGCTTCAGATAGAAGGAGTGCTTCTTGACTTCCTTGATGATGTCTTCCTGTTGTACCTTTCGTTTGAACCGTCGCAGTGCGTTTTCGATGGACTCGCCATCCTGAATTCGGACCTCAGCCAACCAATACACCCCCCATCCGGTTGCAATAGATTTTCGATTATCACATACTTCGGCGGTTATGGCGACGTGTCCATTGTGTACTACCGGAACAGCTAAACGTTATTGTCCAGCAAAAGGGGCGCATATTTGCGCTCTATGTTGCGGGACGAAAAGGGAAATCGAGATCGATTGCCCATCCTCATGTACTTACCTGAAGGCGAGCCGCTCATATGAGGCAGAAAAGCCCGTCGTCGAGCCCGAACTGTTGGCCAAAATGCAGAAGTACGACAACAATTTCCTCAACCGATACCAGCACGTTCTCTCAGCCGCTAACGTGGTTGTCACGGACGAGCGAATGTCCTCGCCATGGCTGGTCGACCAGGACGTCATTGAAACTTATAAAGCACTTGCTACCACGATGAGGACCCTGACAAGCGGTATTTATTACGAGTCCGTTCCAGAAGGCCCTGTCAGGCTTTCACTATTCCGTCGGTTGAAGGACGCTTTTGATGCTCTGATGAGGCCGGAAACTGCCGGCGATCACCCGATTCTGAAAGCTTCGGAAGCCGTCGATGTCTTGGATTTTATAACCTTCGTTGCTCAGATGAATTCCAGTGTCCGCCCGCGCAGTCGCCGCTATTTGGATTGGCTTTCCGAGACGTTCGGATATCCGCAGCCCCAACAATCGAGCGGGTTAATTCTTCCTTAACGGTGTGCCACGGCCGTGAAGATTCTGGCTATCCGATTTGCACGGTTGGGCGACGTCATCCTGCTGCTTCCCGCGCTGGAATCGCTCAAAAATAAATTCCCAGGTTCAGAGCTGACGCTGATGACCGGGCATCGTTGTGCGGCGATCGCGGAACTGTGCCATGCAATCGACCGCGTTATGGCTGTGGACCGGGTGGCGATGAGGGATGGGCCAATCTGGACGGCCCTGCAGGAGATGGCGTCACTGGTCCGGGATGTCCGACGGCAGCAGTTTGATCTCGCTGTCGACTTTCACAGCTTTCGAGAGACGAATCTGCTGACATGGCTATCAGGAGCGCCGGTTAGGATTGGGTTGAAAAGATACAAAGCGCCGTATTGGAAGTTCTGTTTTAATCGGCCCCCGGTAAGTGAAGACAAAACTCTTCACGTAGCCGAAATGTTTCAGAAGGTTGTCGCCGGCATTCCGTCGTCGGGCACGGTAGGCGTGACCCATCATCACACGACGCTTACGCGCGTTGTCGCGGAAAAGGAGACAACGCCGACTCTTGCGTTATACGTTGATGCGCCAGTACCAGAGAGGATTTGGCCGCCGGAATATTTTGCCGAGGTTGCAGATTTTGCCGTTGAAAAATTGGGTGCCGCGGTCATTGTCCTTACTAGCAAAGAGGGATTCGAACTTGCCGACAGAGTTCAGAAGGCGAGCCGGTATGCTGATCGGCTCTCGCTCTCAACGGACCTTACTCTTCCGGAACTCGCTAAGGTGATTGCTTCCGTCCGGTTGTTGATCAGCAATGACACCGGGCCAATGCACATCGGACCGGCCGTCGGAGTTCGGACACTCGGATTATTTAGCGTCGGATTCCCGGAACATTTCAGGCCTGTCGGTAATGGGGATAGATTCTTACGCGCCATTCCGATTGAACGAATTCGAGTTGATGAAGTGGTTGAGCTGGTGGAGGAGATGTGGGCTATTGTTGGTCGAGATCCTCAACGCTGATCTTGAGCGACCGCAGGAACTTCAAATCCTGAGCCGTGACTTTAAGCTTCATTTCACCGCTCTTCAACCCACCGGCAGTGGCTTCTTCGCTCTGGTCCGCTTTTGATCGCTTGTTGAAACCGATCGTTGCTTCCAAAACGAGGAAAACGTCATATCCCGCGCTCCGCACGTTCTGAATTGCCTCGCTGATTTCCTCAGATTCGGAGAGTGCGTCGTTTATCGCGGCGCCGAGTTCCTTCATTAGTTGCTTCAAATTATCGTCAAGTTGCATCTGAGTTCATCCTACGCAGAATGATCGAATTTGGTCAATTCACAATTTAGACACTTCCCTTTGCCGGCCGTAATGGTAGGCTAGCGTCTATTTTGGTGCACGTTGATAGCCGTTGGGGTCCGCGGTGTTTGCCTACCATGCGTCAAAAATTAAAGATCATTTTCGGCGATTTCCTTCGGGCACTTCGCCAACTGTGGCTGGAATGTATCGGCGGTATCTTTCTCGGACTCGGAATCCTCTTCGTCCTTGCAGCCATTCAGGAGTACCAGAAGTACGTCAGTTCTCCGGAAAGCGGAAGCGGTCGCTTGTTTTTGGTCGTCCTCTCTTCTGCCGTAATGTTTTTTTTCGCACTCGAGAGCTTCTGGAAAGCTAGGAAACCTCGATAGTGAGTGCTTCCAAGTACAAGTCTTATAGCGATCCGGAATTGGTTTCGATGTGTCTGAAAGGCGACGGCCACGCCTGGGAAGCCCTCATCAGACGATATCGCCGGCTCATTTTCTCGGTGCCGGTACGTTTTGGTTTCGAAGACGCCGATGCCGCCGATGTCTTTCAAGCCGTGTGCCTCAAACTGCTTGAACACCTGCACGAAGTAAAGGATGACCGGAGAATCAGCGCCTGGCTGGTCACAACAACGACGCGCCAATGTCTGCATTTGAGGGTGCTGAAAACCAGGGAAACTACCGGGGAGGACGAGAACGTCGAAGATCGGCAAGATTCTTCGATTAACTTGGAAGATCTGCGCCTCGTGACCGAGGAACAACAATCCATTCGGGAGGCAGTGGAGGAGTTGGGAGGGCGGTGTCAGTCGCTGATCGGTCTGCTCTATTTCGACAGCACCTCGCCAACCTATGATGAAATTAGCGGGCAAATGGGCATTCCTGTGTCAAGTATTGGACCCACCCGCGCTCGCTGTCTGGAAAAGCTCAGAACAATATTGCGGCGGCGGGGTTTCAGTTGAATTGCTTATAAAGTTTTTGTATTTTTCACAACCATTTAGCTCTCCTATGGTTTAGGAAACAGGAATGTCGAAGATGTTCGTACCAGGAGTCAACGGAATGCGGCACACAACTACCGAAGCATTAATGGATTACGTCGATGGACGAGCTTCTGAAGACGAAAAGTCATCCATTGACAGCCACTTAAGTATTTGTAAGGACTGCTTAGAACTAAAGCAGGAATTGCAGTCTCTCGCGGTCCGACTCCGAGAAGATGCCAGCTTCGAGCCTCCTGCCGAATTGCTTCAATGGGGTGTCAATCTGTTTCAGCCGATCATTCGAACCGAAACTGGCGGCCTGCCCAAGTACATTGCGTCGCTTGTCTTCGATACGTTTGATCAGCCCATGTTTGCCGGTGTACGCCGCGTCGGCGCCCCACCGCGCCAATTGCTCTTTCGCGCAGGGGATGTGGATATCGATGTGAAGATCGAGGCGATGGAGGCGAACGACCGCATCACACTAGTTGGTCAGGTGTTGTCGAGTGGGACCAAGTTCTTCGAGAATACTCCAGTGAAACTGGAATCGCACGGGTTAGTGCGATATCGCACGCATACCAACATCGTCGGTGAGTTTTCCTTTGATGAAGTTCCTAAAGATACCTATCATCTCTCTGTTGATCTGCCCGAAGGACAGATCACACTTTTTTGCGTTCACCGCGGCAATTCCTAAATTTTAAAAATTGAATTCCGGCAGGATTGCCGGTTCACGACACGTAGGAAAGATTGGTGTCGGCGACCTTTCAGAATCCCGAAGACTCTCTTGCGGCGATCGTCCGGATCCGCAGCGCCGTCGAACAGCGGGCGTTTATCTCGAATACTCCCAGCGCGCGGACTCAAGCCCTCATTGAATCGATCTCAGTTAAGATCCGCGAACTGCTGCCGCGGGATCCGGATTTCGCCCAGACCCTAGCGGAGACCAACCTTTACATTGCTTCTATCGTTAATACGCCCCTGGCCTGGGCTTATGCCAACCGCTCTCAGGCGCAGGTGTACTACACAATGCGCAAGTCGGTGGAGGCCGAGCAATATTTCGAGAAAGCGGTCCAGCTTTTCGAAGAAGGCGGCCAGGTCGGCGAGGTTGGACGGACACTCGTCGGCGAAATCGACAATCTCATGTACCTGAGCCGATACTCTGAGGCCCTTAAAGCTGCCGGCAGGGCGCGCGCCGCGCTCGAAAAGGCGCAGGACGCCGGATACCTCTCGACGCTAGAGATCGCGCTCGGCAACATTTACTACCGCTTGAATAACTACAGCGAATCGTTGGCCCATTACGATCGCGCTCAGAGCACGTTGGAAAATAGCGACAATGTTTTGGGCATTGCTTCCATCGGCTTGAATCGCGCGTACGTTCTCACGGAGATGAACCGGTTCGACGAAGCGGTACGGTCGTTCGAGCTCACCAAAAAACACTGCGAGCGGCATGGGATGACGTTGTGGGCTGCGTTGGCGGATCGTGGAATTTCGCAGATGCACTTCAGGCGCGGTAACTATTCCTCGGCCTTGCGCATTCTCGAGAACGTCCGCCGGAAACACGAAGAATTAGGAGATGCGCGACGCGTCGGACTGTGCGACATGGATCGCGCTGAGATATACCTGGAGCTGAATCTATTCGACGACGCGGCTACGATCGCACGTCGCGCGTATGAGACGTTTAACCGGCTCGGTAATCGATATGAAGCTGGAAAGTGCCTCGCTTACGTAGGAATCGCGGAATTCAAACTTCTTAACGATAAAGACGCTGAGCGATCACTGCTGACGACCCGCGACATTTTTCTCGAGGAAGGAAACGAGGTCTGGATTGCCGTGATCGATCTGTGGCGGGCGCAGCTTCTGATCCGCCAGCAACAGTTCTCAATGGCTCAGGAACTCGCACAACGCGCCGCTGAGGTGTTTGAGAAACAGCAGGCTCCGGCCCGTGCGGCAAACGCCCGTGTACTGTCGGCTCAAAGCTGGCTGGAATTGGATGAGACTGCCCCGGCGTTACGCGAAGCGCAGAAGGCGCTGGATGAAATCGAAGGCTATTACGCACCCTGGGTCTCATATCAGTGTTACAACACCCTTGGCCGGCTCAAAGAATTAAACGGAAGTGTTGAGGATGCGGAGCAGCTCTACATGCGGGCAATCGAGCAGATGGAGTCGCTCCGTGGAAACATCCGCTTGGATGAGATGCGCCTGTCCTTCGGCCGGGACAAATATCAGGTTTACGAAAACATCGTGAACCTGAAACTCACAAAAGGTGAATCGCCGGCGGCCTTCCAATTTGTAGAACGCTCCAAGTCGCGAACTCTCATTGATCTCCTAGAGAAGAATCTCGAAACAGTGTGGGATACCGGTGCAGACGAGTCTCCAAGATTGCAGCGCATTCGGAAAATTCGCGAAGAACTCAATATCTTTTACAGCCGGCTGAATGAAGTCGGTGCCACCGCTCGAACGGCTACCTCCGATACCTCGACGAAGGAAGAAATTGCTCGCCGCGAGCAGGAATTGGTCGAGTTGCTTAGGGAGGTTGGATCGGAGAAGTCCGGTTGGGCCACGCTTCAGAGTCTGAAGATTCCGACAGTGGACGAAGTGCAGGCCTTACTCCTCCCCGACGAAGTGCTTGTGGAGTATTACACCATCGGGGATCGCTTTCAGGCTTTCATTATCAGCCCTGAGAATTTCGATGTCGTACGCGACCTCACGACGACGACGGCCGTACGGTCCTCACTGAAAGGTTTGACTTTCCAGCTCTCGAAGTTTCATCTGCAGCCGGAATATGTGCAAACGCATGGTCCGCAACTGTTGCAGGCCACCCAGCATCACCTTCTGGAGCTACATCAGCAGCTTATCCATCCATTGCAGGACAAACTCCGAGCACGATCGCTGGTGGTGATTCCGCATCAGCTTTTGCACTACGTACCGTTTGACGCCTTGTATGACGGATCGCGGTACGTGATCGATTTCTACGATATTGCGCGAGCGCCAAGCGTGTCGGTTTTGAAGGTCTGTCGCGAAAAAAAGATCCAAAACACGGAGCAGGATCTCGTGTTGGCGGTGCCTGACGAGATGACGCCGTCCATCAACGAGGAGGTGCAGGCGCTTCGTGAGTTGCTTCCTAAGGGTCTTTTTTTCGTCGGTAGCGAAGCACGTGAAGATAAGTTGCGCCGCTATGGCCAAACCGCCGGAAAGTTGCACATTGCGGCGCACGGAATCTTTAGATCGGATAATCCGATGTTTTCGTCTCTCAAACTGGGCGACACCTGGCTCAACCTGTTCGATATTTTCAACCTGCAGCTCGGCGCCGAACTAACGGTATTGAGCGCTTGTGAAACCGGAATGAGCGCCGTTTGGGAAGGGGATGAACTATTGGGATTGGCTCGCGGTTTTCT
>DATFXZ010000133.1:0-6655 GCA_035315305.1 Terriglobia bacterium
CGTTGATTCTCTAATCCAAACGCACCCATCAGAAACGCTTTCATCTGACTCACGGTATTGCTGCGGATGATGGCGACTTCCAGTCCCTGATCTGCGAGGTCCTTCACCGTCCGCGGCTGTCGCTTCTCGTGTGCTTTGAGAGTCAAGACCAGGTCAGCCTCCTTCGGCGTTTTTGCGATCGTGGCGGAAACCTGAAGATCGTTGATTGCGCGCATCAGCCTATCCTTACTCACGCCGTATGGATATATCCGGAGCGTCTTTCGCCCAGTTGCAACCGCCGCCGGTTCCTCTCGCTCCCTTCGACGCCGTTTTGGTGGTTCCTCGACCAGGGTCGGGACAGATTCTTCCAGGACCTCAAACCCGCCCTCCTTGCGCATCCGGACCTCTGGCCGGGCGGACCTGCCCCGCAGGTATGCATCCACGACAGAAGACGTCTCATGATAGATGACGAATTCATCACGATTACGAATCTCCACCAACGTGTCGAACGTCGGGGGAGCTTTCCTTTCGAGCACTGTCTTTTGAGTGCCGCGACGCCGCGCTTCTTCGTCACTCAACGTAACCGCGTGAATCCCGCCGAGCAGGTCCGAAAGGGTTGGGTTCATCAAGAGATTGTCGAGCGTATTGCCGTGAGCGGTGGCAATAAGTTGTACACCGCGCTCAGCGATTGTGCGCGCCGCCTGCGCTTCCGCTTCGGTTCCAATCTCATCGATAACGATGACTTCGGGCATGTGATTTTCAACCGCCTCGATCATGACGGCATGCTGCAAATCCGGCCGCGGGACTTGCATTCTTCGGCTCGCGCCGATGCCCGGATGCGGGATGTCACCATCGCCGCCGATTTCGTTGGATGTATCGACAATGATGACGCGTTTGATCAGTTCTGTAGACAACACGCGGGCGCTCTCGCGCAGCAGTGTGGTCTTGCCAACGCCGGGGCGTCCAAGCAACAACAAACTCTTTCCGGATTCGATGACGTCGCGCAGAATGTCCACCGTGCCGAAGACAGCTCGGCCAACGCGACACGTAAGGCCAACGATACCGTCGCGACGGTTACGGATGGCAGAGATGCGATGGAGGGTCCGCTCGATTCCGGCGCGGTTATCCAGCGTAAATGCGCCGACGCGATGAATCACATAGTCGATATCTTCCCGCGTAATGGTCAACTCGCTCAGATTGATCGCTCGACTGGGAAAACGTCCTTCGGGCGGGCGGCCGAGGTCGAGCACAACCTCGATAAGGTTCTTTAGATCGGCTTGCCGGTGCAGTGCGTCGCGAATGTGAGGAGGCATGACGCGCAAAAGTAATTCGAGATCGTCAGTGATTTCCCTGCTGGGCAATTCCCTCCTCCGGGGGTGCGTACAATCTGTTAACCTGCAATTATGATCATCGATTTACGGCAAGACCATGATCTGGAACAGCTGTTGGACCGGTCGAGAACCGATCCTGTTCTGATTTTCAAGCATAGCACGCAGTGTCCCATCAGCACTCAGGCCTACGAGGAGTTTACCGACTTTGCCGAAGGGGTTCCTCAATTGATTTGTGGCGCTGTCTTGGTCATTGAAAACCGGAAATTATCGAATGTAATAGCGGAGCGATTCGGCGTCCGGCACGAGTCCCCGCAAGCGCTCCTTATCAAAGACGGACGCGTTTTGTGGCACGCGTCCCATTGGTCGATTTCTTCCGATTCTCTCAGCGAGGCGGTGGCTGCCCATGCCCAATCGACTCATCAACGAAACTAGCCCCTATCTTCTCCAACACGCTCATAACCCGGTCGACTGGTATGCGTGGGGGCCCGAAGCTCTGGAGCGTGCTGCTCGCGAGGACAAGCCGATTCTGCTCAGCATCGGGTATTCGGCATGTCACTGGTGTCATGTGATGGAGCACGAGTCGTTCGAAAACGAAGCCATCGCGGAGCTCATGAATCGCAATTTCGTGAACATCAAAGTCGATCGCGAAGAGCGTCCGGATCTGGATCAGATCTACATGACAGCCGTTCAAATCATGACGGGAAGCGGCGGGTGGCCAATGACTGTGTTTCTCCTGCCGACAGGCGAACCGATATTCGGCGGTACATATTTCCCGCCGGATGATCGATATGGCAGACCCGGGTTTCGACGAGTTCTGGAGACGATTGCAGAAGCTTATCGAACTCGACACGCAGAAATTGTCGAGAACGCGAAAGGCTTTCGCGAACATCTTTCCCGGCAGACGTTTCAAAAAAAAGAAGGTGAAACGATCGATGCCTCGTTACTAGAGGTTGCATATCGCGCGATGGCAAGCCGTTTCGATCCTCGCGAAGGGGGATTCGGCGGAGCTCCAAAGTTTCCGCCCAGCATGAGCGTCGATTTCCTCTTGCGTTATCACTACCGCACCGGCGACGAGCATGCACTTCATATGGCTACTCTGACTCTGGATAAGATGGCCCATGGAGGTATGTACGATCAGGTGGGAGGCGGGTTTCACCGCTACTCGACCGATGATCATTGGCTTGTTCCGCATTTCGAAAAAATGCTTTATGACAACGCGCTCCTTGCGCGCGTGTATGTCGATGCGTATCGAGCCACCGGTGACCAGCTGTACAAACGCATAGCGGAAGAGACACTCGACTTTGTTGCGCGGGAGATGCGCGATTCAAACGGAGCCTTTTATTCGACCCAAGACGCGGATAGCGAAGGTGTCGAGGGCAAGTTCTACGTCTGGAGCAACGACGAGTTTCGGCACGTTGTAGGAGAGGACGCCGATACGCTTGCCGATTATTTCGACGTCACCGCTCGCGGTAATTGGGAAGAAACCAACATCCTCCATGTGACACGTCCGCCTGATCAGCAAACCCAGGCGAAGGTTGAAGCCGCCCAAAAGAAGCTGTATGCCGCTCGCGAGAAACGCGTAAAACCCGGCCGAGACGAAAAAGTCCTGACGGATTGGAATGGACTCATGCTCCGGGCTTTCGCTGAAGCTGCCGCTCATCTCGGACGCCATGATTATCGAGTCATTGCTGAGGCGAATGCTAATTTCATCCTAAACACACTTTGGGACGGCAGTCATCTGCTTCACACCTACAAGGATGAACGCGCGCGGTTCAACGGCTATCTCGACGATTATGCAAACCTGGCAGACGCACTATTTGCGCTGTATGAATTGACGTTCGATTTCAAATGGCTCGACGCAGCTGTTCGGATCAGTGATCGCATGATCGAGCAGTTTTGGGACAACGACGGTGGCTTTTACTTTACCGGAAGAGATCACGAATCATTGCTGACACGAACGAAGGACTTCTTTGATAATGCCACGCCCTCTGGCAACTCCGTCGCAGCGGACGTTCTGTTGAAATTGTCCGGCGTTTTGGATCGGCAGGATTATCGCGAAAAAGCAGAATCTATTTTCCTGACCGCAGCAGGTTTACTGAAGCAGTACGCATCCGGCTTTGGCCGTATGCTCGCTGCATTCGATTTCTATATCGGTCCTTCAAAGGAAGTTGCACTCATCGGTTCGGCGGACTCGTTCCTCTCAACATTGAGGAAACGATATACCCCACGGCTGGTTGTTGCCGCAGGGTCAGACGATCGTGTTGCCTTGTTGCGAAATCGCCCAATGATAAACGGTCAGCCTACGGCTTACGTTTGCGAAAACTTCACGTGCAACCAACCTGTAACCGATCTGACAGATTTCGAGAAGGCTCTCACATCGTAGGCGCCGGCTTCAGCCGGCGCGCCCTGACAAGAATTTTCGTGCTCCAGTTCGTCGCGGCTGTCGCAGGATGTTTTCCAAAGGCCGCAACCAAAAGCATCAGCAAAACCACCCACAACGACTGGAAGGCGGCGTTGGACAGCTCCAACGACTGGCCAAAGCTGTGGAAAATCCTGCCGTAAACGATTTCCATGTGAAGCCAATAGACCACTAATGATGCCTGCCCCAGAGTGATCAGCGGACTCCACCGCGCAGCAGCCTGACGTGTTGACCACAAATACGCCCCGTACGTGATGAGTAGAATCCAACCTAATCTAACGAAGAAGAAGTGCGGACTTGTAACTGAGTAATCGAAGTACCCGTATTCGAAAATCCGGGTCAAGCTCATCGCTGCGCCGGCCGCATATACGCAAATACCGGTTACGGCAACGCGCTTGAAGAATTCCGATTCTCCAAACTTCGTTTTTCCAGCAAGCAACATGTATCCGAACGTGATGCCCGCAAACGTAAACGCAGCCCAGGGAAAAAAGCTGAAGTATGACGGATGGTTATTCCCATTCAGATACGAAAGGGCGAATTCAGGGAGGCCTTTGACCGGATAAACCCAGGGCGTGAGAAAGACAAACGCCACCGTCACCACGGACATCACCACTGTGTTCAAGCGTCGCGACTTCAACGCGACGGCGAACAGTCCAACGATCAACGTGCAGATCGCGATGCAGTTCAGCGTATCCACTTTGAAAATGCCGCGCCATTGCGATGCCGGATACCACACCAGGAACTGTTCGACGCGAAAGACGTAAGCCAGCAACAATAGCCACCCGCCGCGGCGAAGGACTTTTATAGCAAGCTCGCTCGAGGATGCTCCCTTCGTGCGCATGCGATCAAGGACGAGAGCAAGTGAAACTCCAACTAGAAAGAGAAAGATAGGCGCCGGAAGACCACCGAGAAACTGGCTCAACCAGAACCACTCACTGGATCTGCCGGATGGGTGCACCCACGCATCCATGACATGGCCTTGAAGCATGATCAAAACAGCGAGACCACGCATCCAGTCGAAATACGGTAGACGATTGGATCTTTGTGTCATCACGTTTGGAATGAACCCTCTCGGCAGGAATTTAATGAAGCAAAACTGGAAATGTCAGTATAACATTAGCCCGTGTTCGTGACAGGTTTATCCGTCTTGCTCCCTTTGCTTCAGGCTGTGCATGCCGGCACTGTTGTCGGAGTTGTAAAACTCCCGGATAGTTCAAAACCAGCGCAGGCTGCTCGAGTCGCACTGCTCCCCCCAAAATACACTGAGCTGTGGAACAAGCAGATGCAGACGCGGCTGGATAACTATTGGGAACTCTTCAAACCTGAATTCGCAGCCAACAAGGAACACTTTTCTGATTTCGTTCGCGCTGCGCAACTCGAATCATTTCGGTCTGTCACCTCTACCATGCGTCGCGATCTTGGCGACGCCGCATCGAAACTGCTAAAGGAATCTTCTCCCACGGGCCAGTTTGAATTCACGGGTATTCCGTTCGGCACATATCAACTGCTTGTTCAGGCGACGGTGAACGGTCGAGACGTCATTTGGTCGAAGCCCGTAGAGGTACAGACAGAAATTCCGATCTTCGTTGATCCGGGAAAGCCTGTTTCCTAGCCGGCAGGAATCCGCCACACAAGGTACAAAATTCACGAAAACGAACTGATGGTCCGGCGCATGCACTGATCCGGTGGATGAGGCTCACCAAAGCAGTATTTATCCTCTGTTGTCTGCTTTGCTTGAAAATACCGGTGGCTGACGCCGCGACTGCTCATGCCGTCAAAGGACTCGTGATTACACCGGATGGAACAGTAGTACCCAAGTTCTCAGTCGTTGTAAAACATGCCGCAGAAAAACCCGAACTGGTCCGGCGAAGGCAGTTCAAAGACGGCGAGTTCGCTGTTGATGGATTGACAAAGGGCAAGTATGTGGTCCAGATTTCGGCTCCGCAGTTTATAACGACGAAGCTTACTTTCGATTTCAACGACCGGTCGAGCCAGACCGACTACTCGATCATCATCCTTCATCCCTATCGGAACGAAGCGAGGCTAACGCCGGGGGCAGCTTATTCAGTTTCCGTCAAGGTTCTTCAGGAGAAAATTCCGGATGCCGCACAAGAAGCGTACAAGAAAGCTGTGGACTTGCATCGTGAAGGCAAGCTGGACGATGCATTGATAAAATACGGACAGGCGTTGCGAAGTTATCCGCGTTATCTTGAAGCGTTGACCGACATCGGAACAATTTTCCTTTTATATAATCGGCCGGAATCGGCGCTGCCATTTTTGCGCAGGGCGCAGGAAATTGACGACTGCAACCCGATTATCAATTTGAACATTGCGGTGGCTCTTACAGAACAGGCCGACTACGGCGGAGCGCTCAAATTGCTGAAGGATGTTCTGAATAGGGAACCACAAATGGCATTTGCCCAGTACTTCATCGGGAAGATCCAATATCTGCAGAAAAAATACGATCAGGCTGAAGTAAACGTTCGAGGAGCGATTGAGAAAGATCCTGGGCTGCTCGATGCGTTGGTACTCATGATTAATATCAGCATCGAACAGAAAAAATTCGATCAAGCGCGTGAAGCACTGCAGCGTGTTCGCGAAGCGATGCACAATCAGATGGTGACGAAATTTATTGATGAGCAGCTGTCAGTGTTGGGGAGCTAGAGTCGAGCTCGTCCAGCTTCGCTCGCTCCGGCGCGATGACTTGCGCGAACTCGGCTTTCAGTTTTCCCTCGATTGGAGGAGCGGCTTCGCCTTTTTTGAGAGCCGGAACCGGATTAATGGGCGCCCCGTTCTTCGTCATCATGAAATGAAGATGTGGACCTGTTGCGAGACCGGTCTGGCCGACAAGGCCGATAAGCTCACCTTGTTTCAACGCCTGGCCGGCGCGAATTCCTGATGCGATGTGGGATAAGTGCGCGTACCC
>DATFXZ010000134.1:0-12281 GCA_035315305.1 Terriglobia bacterium
GTCGCCGTCGTCGTGACTTCAGCACATCGCCGAGCTGCTTTCGATGCGTGCCATTACGCGATTGACAAACTAAAGAAGGTCGTTCCCATCTGGAAAAAAGAATTTTTTGAAGATGGGGAAGTCTGGGTGGAAGGGCAGTAGCTCTCAAGTTATAGAGAAATGTCACCACAAAGACACAGAGACACAAAGGTCTGGCAGCTTAATATAAGGCTTCATCTCCGTTGACCCGCCAGACCTCTGTGTCCTCTGTGGTGACATGCCCAGTTAGTCCGGCCGCCATCTCAACACCGGGCGGCGCGCGGCGGCGGCTTCGTCGATGCGGCCGATGCGTGTTGTGTGCGGGGCGGTCTTCACGATCTCAGGATTCTCTTCGGCTTCTTTCGCAATCGTCAGCATCGCGTCGATAAAGCTATCGAGCTCTTGTTTGCTCTCGGTTTCAGTCGGTTCAATCATGATTGCACCGGGAACGATTAGCGGAAATGAAACCGTTGGCGGATGAAAACCGTAATCGATGAGGCGCTTACCGATATCCCAGACATGGACATCTTTACGAGCTTGAAGCCGGTCTGAAAATACAACCTCGTGCAGCGTGGGCGACTCGTAGGCCAGCGCGTATGCCTTCTTCAGCTTTTCCCGAATGTAATTTGCATTCAGCACTGCGATCTCCGAGACTTCCTTCAATCCTTCGGCCCCGTTCGCCAGGATGTAACACAGCGCTCGTACGTGCATGCCAAAGTGACCGTTATATGCCTTGATCTTTCCGATCGATTGGGGACGGTCATTGTCGAAGAAATAATCGCTCTGAGAGTTCTGGCCAATCACGGGATACGGCAAGTACGGCTCGAGAATCTCCTTCACTGCCACTGGTCCGGAGCCTGGACCGCCGCCACCGTGCGGCGTGGTGAATGTTTTGTGGAGGTTAATATGCAGGACATCCACTCCAAAGTCACCAGGCCTTGTGATTCCCATCATCGCGTTCAGATTCGCTCCATCCATATAAACGAGCGCGCCCTGCGAATGCAGGAGTTCCGCCACCTTGGCTATGTCACTTTCGAAAACACCAAGCGTGTTGGGATTCGTGATCATAATTGCCGCTACATCTTTGTTCACGAGCTCAGCGAGCCGGTCGAGATCGACAGTACCTCGTTTGTTGGATGGAACAGTCTCCACGATGTAACCGGAAATGGCAGCGCTTGCCGGATTCGTACCGTGCGCGGAATCCGGAATAAGAATCTTCTTACGAGGATTGCCGCGCGATTCGTGATAAGCGCGAATCATTAGAATGCCTGTCAATTCACCGTGCGCCCCGGCAGCCGGTTGCAGCGTCACGGCATCCATCCCGCTGATCTCCGCAAGACACGTTTCAAGTGTTTTCTGGATTTCCAGCGCGCCCTGAATCCGTTCGGACGGCAAGTACGGGTGCGCGAGGGCGAAGCCTTCCAGGCGTGCCATACGCTCATTGATCTTCGGATTGTATTTCATGGTGCATGAACCGAGCGGATACAGCCCGAGGTCGATGTGATAGTTCCAGGTCGAAAGGCGAATGAAGTGACGAACAACGTCCACTTCGCTGAGTTCGGGCATGCCGGTAATACCGTCGCGTATAAGCCCAGGTTCGATGATGTCGTTCAATGCCCTCGCTGGAACATCCAATTCCGGCAAGTCGAAGCCGCGGCGTCCAGGAGATCCTTCTTCAAAAATGACCGGCTCATTGAGCGAAAAGTGGTTTGACGTGCGCGCTGAACCGGTCATGCCGCGAGCCTCTGCACCATCGCATCGATGTCCTTGCGGCGTGCGGTCTCGGTAACGCACACGAGTGCAGCGTTGCCGAGTTCGGGATAGAAGCGAGATAGCGGAAGACCGTAGGGACATTCACCGCTCACCTCGACGACGAATTCGTTGAATCGCGGAGCGGGAAACATCACTCGATGCCGCGTGCGTTTAGTGATCTCGTTTGCCGCGTAGTCGGTCTTCAAAATATTGTGCTCGGCAATTTCCCGAAGAGCTTTCGGTCCGACAGTCGCCAGATAGATCGTCGCCATGAGCGCGCAAAGTGACTGATTGGTACAGATGTTGGACGTTGCCTTTTCACGGCGAATGTGCTGTTCTCGCGTGGATAAGGTAAGGACAAAGCCCGATTTGCCCGCGTAATCCCGGGCCATGCCAACCAGACGACCAGGCATTTGCCTGACGTACCTCTCGCGCGTGGCAAGAAATCCGACATGCGGTCCTCCAAAGCTTGGCGCGACTCCGAACGATTGTCCCTCACCGACGACGATGTCAGCCGTCCGCTGTTCGGACGGATCCTGGCCAGGAGGTTTCAAAATGCCGAGCGAGATCGCTTCACAAACATTGACGATGGAGAGTCCACCTCGCCTGTGCACTAGTTCCGATATGTCATGCGTGTGTTCGATTGCGCCGAAGAAATTAGGAGACTGCACGATTACAGCAGCAACATCTGCGCTGCTCTGCTGCTCTAACTTCTCCATATCCACGCGTCCATCGGCCGCATAGTCGATCAGCTCAATTTGGATGCCTAGGTTTCTGGCGTATGTGTCAACGACGGCTCGGTACTCCGGATGAACGGTTTTAGCGATCAGGAATTTATGTTTTTTGCTGATCCGTTGCGCCATCAGGATGGCCTCGGCGACGCCGGTGGCACCGTCATAAAGCGATGCGTTGGCAACTTCCATTCCCGTGAGTTGAGCGATGTATGTTTGAAACTCAAATATCGCTTGCAAGGTTCCCTGGGCAATCTCGGCCTGATATGGAGTGTACGCGGTATAAAACTCCGAACGGGAAATCAGAGCATCGATGATGATCGGTATGTAGTGCCGATAGATGCCCGCGCCGATGAAGGCCGTCTCGCCGACGGAATTCTTGGCGGCTCTGGTCTGAAAATAGTCGACAAGTTCTGGTTCCGTAAGCGGCTTGGGAAGATCCAGAAATCTTCGCAGTCGTAGCTTTTCAGGAATGCCGGAAAAGAGCTCGTCGATCGAAGTAACGCCGATGCCGGCAAGCATTTGCTTCCGATCGATGTCCGAGTTCGGGATGTATCGCATGGGGCCTGTAGCCGCGGGCTGTAGCTCGCTGTTTTACTCCTTTTCCTCTGCCGTGTACTCCTCGTATTCCTCGGCTGACATGAGGTCCGCGGTTTCAGCTTGATTCAGGAGGCGAACTCGGATCATCCATCCAGCTCCGTAGGGGTCTTCATTGATTTTTTCCGGCGCCGCGCCCAGTTCCTCATTGATTTCGATGACCTCGCCCGATACCGGTATAAATAATTCGGAGACCGCTTTCACCGACTCAACACTACCGAACGACTCGCCTGAATTGAACTTCATCCCTGGTTTCGGCAGCTCGATATACACGATTTCCCCAAGCTCCTTCTGAGCATGATCACTGATGCCGATCGACCCTGTATCATCCGCAATTCGCAGCCATTCGTGCTCTTTTGTGAAGAGCAGATCATCTGGAGTCATTGGTGGACCTCGCGTTTGTAGAACGGTGTGCGTACAACCCGCGCCTCGGAGAACTTGCTGCGGACGCCAACGTGAAAAGTTGTACCGATGGAAGCGTATTCTGCGGGCAGGTAAGCAAGGCCGATATTTTTCTTCAAAGTAATAGAAGGAGCGCCGCTCGTCACGTGACCAGCCTCCCGTCCATGGACAAATGCGGGATAGTGGTCGCGCGCGATATCTTTTCCAATCATTTCAAAACCAACGAGCCTGCGTTTCACTCCTTCTTGTTTTTGCTTCAAAAGAGCATCGCGGCCAATGAAGTCGCCTTTTTCAAAGTTCACTATCCATCCCAGTCCCGCTTCGAGCAACGTAGTCGTTCCATCCATGTCGTTTCCATAAAGAAGGTACCTGGCTTCAAGCCGGAGCGTGTTTCGTGCGCCTAAGCCCGCAGGAACCAAACCTGATGGGGCGCCCGCTTCAAGTAAACCTTTCCAAACGAGCTCGGATTCGGCGGCAGAGAAATACAGTTCAAATCCGTCTTCACCAGTGTAGCCGGTGCGGGAAACAATTGCATCCACGTTGAGAATCTTCCCGTGTTCAAAATGGTAGTACTTGAGGTCGCGGAGTTGAGTGTGAGTGAGCGGCTGAAGAATATCGATCGCCTTTGGTCCCTGGAGAGCGAGGAGCGTCGTGTCGTCGCTTACATCTTCCACACCGGCGTCGACTCGATTGTGCGAATTAATCCATTCGAAATCTTTGCTAATGTTGGCAGCGTTCACGACCAGGATGAAATGTTCCGCACTGTGCCGGTATACCAGGAGGTCATCCACGGCCGTGCCATGCGGGTACGGCATTGCGGAATATTGAGCCTGTCCATCAACTAGCTTCGATGCGTCATTGCTCGTGATGTACTGGACGAGGTCGAGCGCTTCCGGCCCTCGGATTTCAAATTCGCCCATATGGCTGACGTCGAACAAGCCGGCCGTTGTTCGCACGGCTGAATGTTCCTTAGCGATCCCGCTGTACTCGACCGGCATTTCCCAGCCGCCGAATGGAATCATGCGTGCTCCGGAAGCTTTGTGCACTGCGTAAAGTGGAGTTCTTTTGATCGTCGACAAGAGGCGCTCCATTCTTGAACGTGCGGCGGACCGGGTCGTGTCGGAAACTGTCTGACTTGACGCTAGCCGGTCTTCACGTCCGTCTAAGAGATCGGTGCAAACATGTTAAATGAAGACTCCGGAATCTTGGTAAGTGATGGCGAAGCGTCCGCAACGACGGCCATTCCCAACCTCGCCGCCTTGCTTCTGCACTCCATTAGCCAGATCCGCAAGCCTGACGCTTTCAAATTTAAGAGAGACGGTCGGTGGATCAATGTGTCAACCGATGAATTCTTTCTACGCGTCGAGGAACTCTTCTTTGCACTGCGCGCCGTTGGATTAAGGACGCACGACCGCGTGGCGATCATTTCCGAAAATCGCCTCGAATGGGCTGTAGTTGACTACGCTGCGCTGTGTGCCGGCGCGACGACGGTTCCGATCTATCCCACGCTTTCTGCCCGCCAGTTTGAAGTTCTGTTGCGAAATTGCGAGCCCACAATCGTGTTCGTCTCCACGCCGGAGCTTTTGAAGAAGTTATTTTCCACGGAGAGCGGGGCATCCATTCGCTACATCGTCATTTTCGATTCAGAGACTCAAGCGCCGGGAGTGATGCGGCTGGATACGCTGTACGACATGGGCAGGCAGTCGACGTATGACTATCCCGGCGAGTTTCGTCGCGCCGCTCTAGCGATTGATCCTGACGATGTGGCGACCATTATTTATACCTCGGGTACCACAGGTGTTCCCAAAGGGGCAATGCTGACCCACCGTAACCTGGTTTCGAACGTGATTGCGACGAGCAAACGGCTGCCCCTGCACGCGGACGACGTTAGCCTTTCCTTCCTGCCCCTGTCTCACATTTTTCAGCGCCACGTCGATTACGCGACCCTTCACGCCGGCGCCACGATCGCATACACGGGAGGTGTCGCGAGCGTGGTGGATGATCTGAAAACGGTTCGTGCGACGGTCGCAGCAGGAGTGCCCCGCTTCTTCGAAAAAGTGTATGGCCGCATCTTGGCCGAAGTATCACTGGGGTCCGCCCTGACGCGCAGGATCTTCGAAAAAGCAGTGCGGATCGGTAAGGAACATTTTCAGACCGGCCACGCTTCTGTCGCTGACACATTTGCTGATCGGATTGTCTTCCGCAGGATTCGTGAGAGGTTCGGCGGACGCCTTCGGTTCTTTATTTCGGGCGGTGCATCTTTGGAAGATGAGATCGCCGAATTTTTTTGGGCCATTGGGCTCCCAATTTATGAAGGATATGGGCTGTCTGAAACATCGCCGGTCGTCACACTCAACGGACCCGGCGCGTTGCGCCTGCACACGGTTGGTCGACCGGTCGGAGATCAACAGATCCGAATTGCTGAAGACGGTGAGATCCTCGTGCGGGGTTCGAACGTCATGAAGGGCTACTATCACATGCCGGAGCAAACAGACGAAGCGCTCGCCGGCGGGTGGTTTCATACAGGAGATATCGGAGTCATTGATGCCGAGGGATTTCTTAAAATTACCGATCGCAAAAAAGACCTGATCATCACGTCGAGCGGGAAGAATGTAGCCCCGCAGCCGATCGAAAACCGGCTACGGCTGATTCCTTATTTCGACAATGTGGTCGTAATTGGTGACCGCAGAAATTTTATATCGGCCCTGATCGTTCCAAAGTACGATGCGCTGGCAGCGTACGCTCGTGCACACCACATCAGATTCGAAGATCCCCGTGAACTTATCCGGAAGGCTGAGATATACGATCTGGCCATGACAGAGATCGCACGCCGGACCGAGGATTTGTCCTCTTTTGAGAAAATCCGGAAAGTTGCATTTCTCGACGACGAATTTAGCATCGATGGCGGGGAACTCACGCCCACAATGAAAGTCCGCCGCTCCGAGATCGAGAAAAAGTACAAATCTGTCATCGATCAGCTCTACGCCGCGTAAGTCCTTTCAAACAAGCTAGCCTGTGCTAAAATTCCGCCCCGCGAGTAGTCATTATTTTTAAGGAGCGTTTTTTGATGAGACGTTATGCGAAATCGCTGGGTGCGATGGCGTTAATCGTATTTCTTGCCGGCTGCGGGACCGAAGCGGGGAAGGAAGCTGACGGCAAGGCCGGTCCTGCCGGAGGGGATACCTCGTATTTTTTTGGCGCGCGGATCATTCCCGGGGACGGCAGTCCGGCGATGGAAGATATGAGTTTCATCGTTAGCGGCGGGAAATTCGTCACCATCGGTAAAAGAAGTGAAGTAACGCCACCGAAGGGGTCGGCTCGTATTGAGCTGACCGGACGCACGGTAACTCCTGTGTTCATTAATCTTCAGGCGCAACCAGGCATGAACAATGGCGCGCAGTATGGCTCGAAGAACTACATGCGTGACTCTGTTACTGCAGACCTGAGCCGCTATGCCTATTACGGCGTCATGGCCGTTTTGACTGCGGGAACCGATGCTGGTGATCTTGCATTCTCCGTGCGCGATGAAGTACGCGAAGGCAAGATCAAGGCAGCGCGTTTATTGACAGTCGGCCGAGGCATTGCTGCGAAGGGTGGAGGCCCTTCCGCACTGGCGGATTCCACTATCCAGGTTGCCAACGCGACTGACGCAAAGAGGGCTGTCTTTGATTTGTCCAGTCAGAAGGTCGATGCGATCAAACTGTGGATGGATGACGGCACCGGAAAGGGTGCAAAGCTTAAACCCGAAGCCTACACCACCATCATCGACGAAGCACATAAGCGCAACTTGAAAGTCGTCGCGGAAGTCTTCAATCTCGCTGATGCGAAGGATCTGGCAAAGGCGGGAATCGACGGTTTTGTCAGCAGCATCCGGGATCATGACGTCGATGACGAGCTCATTTCCGCCATGAAGAGTAAGAATGTGTTTCTTGCTCCGGCATTGACCGCGGCAGAAGCAAAATTTGTTTATGCCGACAAACCAAAATGGTTAGGCGAACAGACCATGCGTGAGGTCTATCCTGCGCAGCTCGCCGGTTATCTGGCGGATCAGGTTTCGATCAACCGGTTCATGCGGAACCCGGAGCTTGCAGATCTCCGGCAGCAGTACGCCACAGCCGCAAAAAACTTGAAGAGGCTTTCGTTAGGAGGCGTCAAGATCGCCCTGGGAACGAACAGCGGTGCAGCCGATACTTATCCAGGTTATTTCGAGCTTCGTGAAATGATCGCGATGGGTGATGCAGGCCTGCAACCGATGGAGATCATCAAAGCTGCGACATCGGTACCGGCTGAAATTGTAGGCCTGAACGACTTGGGCACGATCGCCGTCGGCAAGACGGCGGACTTTCTCGCCATGCCGTCCAATCCCCTTGAAAAAATATCGGACATCAAGGATGTGGGTTCGCTCTACCTGGGTGGCGCGGAACAGGAGAGAACAGCGCTCGTCCAGGACATCAAGATCAATACACAAAATCTGAGGATCACGGAAAAGGACCGCAAGGCCGACGCGGAGGCCCAGGCTCAGGCCGCGCGTGAGGAGGCAGAGAAAAAGCTTCCACATTACGGTAAGTTCCCGCTCAACAACCCTTCTGCAAGCGTTCGCTACATGTCGGTACCGATACCGAAAGGTGCCAAATTCGAAACGAAGTCGGGCCCGCCCGATCGCATTACGGTTTCAATGAGAGCGACCGCTGCGGAACTGCGAGAGTTTTATGCGAAGGCACTGCCCACGTACAAGTGGGGTTCTGCCGGAAACTGCTGGTCGCGCGAGCATCCGACTTCAAAGAAGAGTGAGACTCTTTGCGTCGATGCATCGAATAATTCAGCAGTGATTCAAATCCAGGAAAAATAGCAAACCCCTGTAGCGGCGTTTATGACGCGCCGCTACAGTAATGAATGTGATCAAACCGAAAGCGTTGAAACCCGGCGACACCATCGGTATTGTCGCCCCCGCCAGCAACATCAAGAAGGAGCTGTTAGAACAAGGCTGCCGGGAACTTGAAAGTCTCGGATTCAAGACCTGCGTCCACTCAGACATTACGTCCTCGTTTCGCTACTTCTCTGGAACCCGTGAACGCCGGCGCAGCGAATTTCTCGAAATGCTCAAGAACCCGGAGATTCGTGCGATCTTCTGCGCCCGAGGCGGCTACGGCAGTGGGCAGCTCCTTCGGGATATCGATCCAGATGTCATTCGTGAAAACGCGAAGATCGTAAACGGGTCGAGCGACATCACAATCCTCTTGAACTGGATCGAGCGCGCCGGTGTTGTGGCGTTTCATGGACCGATGGTGGCCACAACGATCCGCGAGGGAACATCTGGTTATGATCGGGCAGTGCTCCTCGATTTGCTTCAGGGAAAAAAAGCGGTGCGATTTCCAACCGAAGGAACAAGCATGCTTCGTTCAGGGCTCGGCGAGGGCCGCCTGGTTGGTGGATGCCTGTCCCTCGTCGTTGCGACTCTCGGGACAGAGCACGAAATCGATACTCACGACGCGATACTCGTTCTGGAGGACGCCGATACCAAGCCGTATCAAATCGACCGTATGATCACTCACCTGAAGCAAGCCGCTAAGTTTCAAACTGTCCGCGGTGTCGTTTTCGGCGAGATGCTCAATTGCGCGCAGAACGCGAATCAGGGCTACACATTGCAGGAAGTTCTCGTAGACTTGCTGCACGAATTCACGTTCCCAATTCTCTACGGCTTCCCCACTGGACACACTTCTCGGCCGAATGTTATCGTCCCAATCGGTGTGCGCGCACGTTTGGACCTCACCTCGTCTGCACCTATTTTCGAGCTTCTGGAGTCCGCGGTTACTTAAGTGATCTATCTCATAGGCATTTGTGGTACGGCGATGGCCTCCCTTGCGGGAATGCTTCGGGGGAAGGGACACCCTGTATGCGGCTCGGATTCCGACGTATATCCGCCGATGTCGGACTTTCTGGATAGGCTTGGCATTCCTGTATTCAAGGGATACAACGCAGCCAATATCGAGAAGGCCAAACCCGAACTGGTTGTCATTGGAAATGCGCTTTCGCGCGGAAATGTCGAAATCGAATATGTCCTTGACTCAGGGATTCGTTACGCGTCGATGGCGGAAACGGTCAAGGAATATTTTATTCGCGGAAAAAATTCGATCGTCGTTGCCGGTACTCACGGGAAGACAACAACGACCGCCATGTTGGCGTGGGTGCTCGAAGTCGCCGGCCGCAAGCCATCGTTTCTCGTCGGCGGTATTGCAGAAAATTTCGGCAAAAGCTTTCAAGTCTCCGATGGACCGGATTTCGTGATTGAGGGGGACGAGTATGATACGGCCTTTTTCGATAAAGGACCGAAGTTTCTCCATTATTTGCCGCGGATTGTTTTGCTGAAAAATATTGAGTTCGATCATGCGGATATTTACGACGACCTACCGGCTATCAAGACCGCGTTTCGTAGACTGATCAACATCGTTCCGAAATCCGGCCTGATCGTAGCGGGCGTCGACAGCCCCGTGGTTGCTGAACTCACTCCCGCAGCGTTTTCGCGTGTTGCCGGAGCCGGAATCGGCGTCGGCGAGTGGCAGGCTACGAAGATTCAGACAACAAATGAGGGCATGTCATTTGATATGGTTCGTGAGGCGTCCCTTGTCGGACATTTTACGATCCCTCTACCCGGCACTTTCAACGTACAAAACGCTCTCGGGGTCATCATCGTCGGAAAAGAACTGGGTATACCCGATGATCTGATCCAGCGCGGGCTGTCGACGTTCAAGAGCGTGAAGCGGCGGCTAGAAATTCGGGGGGAAGTGAACGGTGTGCGCGTCTACGACGACTTTGCGCACCACCCGACTGCGGTAAAAGAAACCTTGGGAGCAGTTCGCCAGCGTCACCCGGAGGCGCGGCTTTGGGCCGTATTCGAACCCAGATCGCAAACGTGCCGACGGCGGGTTTTTGAGCAGTCGTTCATCGATGCCTTTGAACCAGCGGACGTCACCCTCGTCGCACCAGTGTTTGCATCTTCGCATCTTGATCCGGAGCAGACACTTTCTCCAAGTCGCGTGGTGGACGGTATCCGCGCACGTGGAGGCGCTGCCTCTACATTTGGATCCACAGAGGATATCGTTGGACATCTCGCTGATCAGGTACGGGCGGGCGATCAAGTCGTGATTATGTCAAACGGCGGCTTCGACAACATCCACAACCGACTCCTGGAGAGATTACGTGGAGGCGAGTCGTGAAGACTGCGCAGCTCGTTTATTCAATAATCTGCGACGACGTTCGACTCGAAATGGGAAACAAGCTTTCTCTAATGGGATTGTTCGAAAACATCTTCTTTCCGGGATTTCCGTCGGGCCTCTTGAAGTTCGCGGTGGTTAATCATTGGGTGGGAAACGGTCCCTTTGAAACCCATGTGAAAATCCTTGCGCCGGACCGCAAAGAAGTTGTCGTCTCCACACCCTCGAAGTTTTCGATTGAAGTCAACGGCTACGCTGATAACGTGACGTTTTTCACCAATGTAAATTTCGAACGATCCGGTCCTCACATTGTGCAAATTTATCTCGATGGGAATATCGCCGCCGAACGCCCGCTATTCGTGCACCACGTTCCGTCTGCACCGGTTACAGTAAATTAAAGATGAAGACCGAGCGGCTCTATTACGATGATCCGTACCTCTTGGAATTCGATGCGAATGTCGTTGAGACGCGCAGCGCGGACGGCCGCTTCGAGGTGATACTCGATAAAACCGCTTTTTATCCGACCTCCGGCGGCCAGCCAAACGATCTGGGTACGTTGAATGATGTCGCATTGATCAATTGTGTGGAAGATGAGACGTCTGGAGTGGTCGTTCACGTTCTGGGAGGCGCGATCGATATAGGACCAGTTCATTGCCGCATCGATGCCGCGCGGCGGGCCGATCACATGCAACAGCATTCCGGACAGCATGTGTTATCGCAGGCATTCGTGGAACTCTTCAATTGGCCCACAGTCAGTTTTCACCTTGGAGTCATCGGTTGCACCATCGATCTCGCGGCCGAGGTCGTTTCACGTGAACAAGCAGAAATGGCGGAAGATTTCGCAAACCGAATCGTACGAGAGAATCGCAGTGTCGCTATCCGGTATGCTTCGCAGGAAAACATTGCCGAGGTCGGTTTGCGAAAACCGACGGAAAGAGCGGGCGATATCCGGATCATCGATATCGCGGGTTATGATCGGTCCGCTTGCGGCGGCACACACGTCCGAACGACCGGCGAAATTGGCGCAGTGCTCATAACAGGTCTTGAGCGGGCTAAAAAACAAACGCGTGTACATTTCCTTTGTGGCGATCGAGTGATTCGCTATGCGCGCTCGGCTAATCGTACACTCGAGGCAATCAGCCAAACTATCTCTGCGCCGCCGTTAGAGACCGCTGCCGGCGTCCGCGGTTTGTGGAATGAGAACCAGCAGGCTCGCAAGCGAATCGAAGAACTCGAGTCGCAATTGATCGATTACGAGGCGGCGCAGTTTCCTATAAGCGATGGTGTGGCGGTCGGGAGTTTCCTTAATCGGGGAATCGATAAGCTGAAGATGCTTGCTGTCAAGATCTGCTCCAGGTCTGGAGTTGTTGCGCTGCTGGCGGATCAAAGCGATCAACTCCGCGTGGTCTTCGCCCGGTCCGCAGATTCGACCGTGGATGCCGGCGCTCTCCTCAAGCAAACGGTCGAAAGGTTTGGCGGGCGCGGCGGGGGACGTCCGAATCTGGCTCAGGGTGGTGGACTGAGCGGTAGCGCGCAGGAAGTTTTAGAATTTGCAAGACGGCTTTTGTAG
>DATFXZ010000135.1:0-3736 GCA_035315305.1 Terriglobia bacterium
TGGAGTCATTCTCCCAATTCAGAAGGGTCTGACCACGGAAACGATGATCAAGTTCCTTCGAAACCCGGAAGCGTTCGGACGGCAGCAACCCATCCTCGGCATTTTCCCGGCGGGCTCCGCCGACAGCGATTTTGAAGCCCAAATGAACAGGCCATGGCACACGGGTGTTGCCGTAGCGGCTTGTGGAAGCGGTGCTCCTGTCATTCCGTTTTATATTGAAGGTCTGCCCTATCACTGGGGTCCTTTCGACCTGTTGAAAGCCGCTTCCCGATCGCTCGTCGGCAGCAGAGCTTTCGACTTCAAGATTCACCTGGGCCCACCCATTTTTCCTGTGGCTGGAGAAACCAACTACGCCGAAATGACCGAACGCATCCGGCAGAGTGTGCTGCAGCTCGCAGGTTGATCCGGCGCGTCTGTTACAATTGTGGCCGCTGCATGAATCGACGCACGGCGCTCAAATTTGGTGCGAGTCTCGCCGCAGTTGCCGGAACCGGCCTCTATGGTGGTTATCATCTACTGCCGCCGGGGCGCAGTCGCGTGCTGGAGTCTGTGGATGCGCTAGCGCAGCGCCTTTACACCAGCCTCGATCTACAACAGCGGTCCGAAACGTGCGTTGGTTACGATCATCCTCTCCGGCAATACCACAACCGCGGAGTCAGCGGCGGCGGTCGCTCGATCCTCGGCGGATTCACTCGAGAGCAACGACAGATTCTGACGGATCTTTTATACGCAGGTTTGTCCTCCACCGGTCGCGAGCGGGTGCCCGAACAGGATTTGACACGTTGGGCCGGAGTGCACACGATGCACGTCTTGATCTGCGGCGATCCCACAGCACCTCCGTATCAAATCATCCTGACAGGTGTGCATCTGAACCTCCGCCTCGGCGGAAAGAGTCGCGAAGGCGCGGCGTTCGGGGGGCCCCAAGTTTACGGCGACCAGCGCGGTAATGGACGTGTCGGATTGCCGGGCAATGTGTATCGAGAGCAGTTCGTCATCGCGCATCGAATGCTGCAAAGCCTGGATTCCGGCAGAAGGAAACAAGCGCTTCTGGAAGAAGCTCCGGTTCAGACAAAAATCGAGCTTCAGGGACGGCATGGTGTGTTTGCCGGAATTCCCGTGCAGGAACTGGAGCCGGAAGGCAAAGCTCTTGCCCATGACCTCGTCGAAAGTCTCTTGTCTACGTATCCGCCCGGCGACGTATCGTACGCCCGCGAATGTCTCGTCGCAAACGGCGGCATGGACGCACTTTTTCTGAGCTATTACCAGCACGGCGAGGATGGCGACATTCCCGAGGGTCAAGTATTTCGTGTAGAGGGTCCTTCGGCAGTCTTCTACTTCCGCGGATATCCGCATGTCCACGCGTTTATCAATGTCGCCATGGATGGCGATTCGCCGTTGTCTGTTGGTGAACCGCTGGGGACGAATCCAGCGTGGCTCGATCATTCCGGCGTAAAGATGCTCTTTGAAACCGCGCTGCGCGCGGAAACCGGCTCGGACCTCAGTTATTACAATGAGAGCAGCGTCGCCGGCCGTCTTCGGCCAGGACCTGTTCACTCCGGAGATATCTACAGCCTGGAAAGCTGGCAGGAGTTGGTGGAAGTGGTCGACGTCCGCGGATCCAATCTGAGCACCGCGCTCGTGACTGAGCTTCGTAAACGAGGTATCACGCCTGATCTTCAGAAGACCTATTCCGTCGCTACCACCTCGTATGTCGCGAATGAGCTCGGCGAGAAACTCGGCCGCATTGAGAGCCGTCGCCATCCGGGCTTGATGCTTCGCGATCTGACGGTCGCTTATTTACGATCGCATGGATTCAATTCGGGGTCAGACGTCTAAATCTCCATCGGACCAGAATTCGGAATTGAGAATTCAGCATTGGTCGGATCCTTCGCCTGTTGAAAAATCCGACCAATGTTCAATTCCCGATTCCTAATTCCTGTCCGAAAAAATCGCTCATGCCTGTCGGCTGCGGTTCCCTCGGATGAGAATTCGGAATTGAGAATTCAGCATTGGTCAGATTCTTCCCCGGTTCTTTAATTTTGTAATTGGGTGATTTACACAACTGACCACGCTTGCGCTTCGCCGAACTCGCGTGGGAGAATTCGCGACAGCGCGTCTGCATCGTCACGTCGCAGGCGAATATTCAGGAGAGCTTATGAGTAAGATCGTCCATGTCATTGTGGCCTGCTCAATGTTGATTGGATTTGCCGGTTCAGCCCTGGCGCACCATAGTGCCGCCGCGTTTGACACCCAACAGGAAATCAAAGTTAGCGGTACTGTCACCGAATACAAATTCAGAAATCCGCATGTTTACATGAGCCTGCAGCTAAAAAAGGCCGATGGATCGACGTCTTTGATGGAAGTAGAAGCGGGCGCCGCCTCTGTCCTGAGTCCTCTCGGCTTTACCAAGGATTCCGTCGCGGTCGGAGACGTGGTGACGATTACAGGTAATCCTGCCCGGAGCAACCCGGACAAGTTGATGTTGGGAAAAGATCTCTACAAACGGGACGGGACCTATTATCCATTGAACATTGCGTCGCGCAGTGTCTATACCGCGAGAAATGAAACCGCCTCGAGTATTGCAGGGACGTGGTTCTCTCCCCGGACCGAATTCAATAGCTTTCTTGGCGGTGTGAGGAGCTGGCCTGTAACGGACAAGGGAAAGGCGGCCATGGCGAATGCAGATCCGAAGGCAAATACGCAGAAGGATTGTATTCCGATAGGAGCACCGGCACTGATGTTCTATCCAGTCGCGAATACCATTACGGTTCAGCGCGACCGCGTGACGATGAAAGTTGACTGGATGGACTCCGAACGCATTATCTACCTCGATGGCCGTAAGCATCCGGCTGCGAGCGAAACGTCTCTGCTCGGCCATTCCGTCGGCCGATGGGAAGGAGACACGCTGGTAGTGGAGACTACAAACTTCAAAGACCATCCAATGGGCCTTTCCACTTCATTGCCCAGCAGCACGCAGAAGCGCCTTACTGAACGCTTCGGCCTCAGTCAGGATCGTAAGAGCCTGATTTACACCGGCGTGATCGAGGACCCGGTGTATCTATCTCGACCTGTCGAGTGGTCCGGACAGTGGCAGTACAGACCAACCATGCCTCACTCGAATGAGAAGTGCGATCTCGAAGTTGCACGTAAATTCTTGCGGGACTATTGATGTTCAATCTTTAGGGACACATTGTGAACGAGCGGACAACCGTCCCATCTTCATAGGACTTCACCGCCCTTATCGCTGAGAGAATGGCTCGTGCCACGCGTGCGCAAAATCCCTTTTTGACGTAAACGTCCCTTCCTGCGAAGACTACCGGAGATCTGAAAAAAATCTACTGGTTAGAAAAGATCAACCAAGTCAGGGTTCATGATTGCGACGCGCCTCCCAAGGCAGCATTTTCCGCTGCTCGGTCAGCTGAACACAGATGAGAGGCACTTCGTCACTCGGCATATTAGAGCGGGCTAAGCGGCGTGGCCGCTCGCTGGTACACCTGCTGCGCACGGCGTGGGTCGAATACGAGCGCGACCGCGCACGCTACCTTGCGGTGGCAATGGCTTACTACGCGATGGTTTCATTGATACCGCTTTGCCTGTTACTGCTTGCGACGCTTGGGCTGCTGCTGCGGATCTCACCGGTCGCTGCCGACATGCAGCACCAGATGTTGCAGAGCATCGAGGCAAGTTTTGGGGCAGAACTCCGGTTAGTAATCGGACAACTACTGCACACGCTGGA
>DATFXZ010000136.1:0-6970 GCA_035315305.1 Terriglobia bacterium
TGATGACCTTCCTTCTTGCCCGTAAGATCGAAGCGGGCTACCAAGGTGTTGAGACTGCCGGAGTCCAGTAGCCAAGCACTTCCTCGCACTTGAACCTGAACGGTGTCGGTCGACAATCGAGAGATCTCGGTGTCGGCCGGCACATTGCTGAACTCAACGGGAACCGTCACCGTTCGAATAGAGTTCCCTACGAGAAAGAACGAGATGCTCCAGAAAACAAATGCAAGGCCTAAGGCCGCAAACTTTAGCCCGAGGTCACCAAAGAGTGTTTCGCGCACTCTGTCTCCGGGCCCTACCTGCAGAGGAGTCTGAAATTGCCGGATCTTTGTAGAAAGCGCCGCCTCGTTATCGATTCTGAGAATGTCGTGTCCGTGCATCAAACTCAACTCGCCACGTTGCTCCGAAACGACAATGATTAACGCGTCGGATCTTTCCGCTAGCCCGATCGCTGCGCGGTGGCGTGTCCCATACTCCTTTGGGATATCAGTCCGTCGAGTCAAGGGAAGGATCGCGCCGACTCTCGAAATGTGATCGCCTTCAATAATTGTTGCGCCATCGTGAACCGGCGATTTTTTGCGAAAAATCGCTTCGATAACCTCAGGTGAGATCGCGCCGCCGAGTTTTACGCCACCGTCGATAAGTTCATCGACGGAGTCGCGACCTGTAATCACAATCAAGGCGCCGCACTGCGCCCGCGCCAAAGAAAATGCCGCCACGCTGACAGCTTCCAACTCCGGCTGCGGCGTAACTTTGCGTCGAGGTACGAGCCAGGACACAATATCCAGACGCGTGAGTGCGTGACGCAATTCGGATTGATAGACAATCAAAAGAAGAATAATGGCAATGAGATTCGTTGCGTCGAGAAGCAGACTCGTGACGATAAGATCCAGTTGACGCGCGAGAAGCGCTGCCGCTTTGAGACCTACGATAGCGAGGGACACACGGAACGCCCGTGCCTCTTTACCCCAACGAAGTAGCAGATATATCGCGGCCACGAGTACAACAAAATCGACAACGTTCTGCCACCGTACAGCAAGCATAAGCTTTAACAAAAATCATAACATCATGGTAGGTTTCAACCACGCTATATCGATGGTCGAATCGATTAATAATATCGTGACACGATATCATATGTGCTGCAATTCCAACTCCAAATGGAACCTCGGTGAACCACGCTCGACGAATGATCCCGCCACACGTCTAATCGTTACGGCGAATGAACATCCTTCAGTCGTGCGTCCGAAATTTCCAATGACGTCTTCAGGACTGGAGCTCCGATCGACTCGCCCGTGTTGGGTTACTAGTGGTTTCTGCAACTTGGTCAGTCTGATTTCAGCAATCATTGGCACCCCGGCATCGATTTCCCGTTTTTAGGCTCTTGAGTCCCTTGGGGCGCCGTTGCTTATACACCAAACAGCGGACGGCCCCAAATGACATCGAGAGTGCGTAGTTCGAATAACTGAAAGGAAAAATCCATGCAAGTTATCAAGTCCTTAGTGATGATGCTTGGCCTCGGAGTGTTTCTTTTATCCACTCCGCTGGCCGCAAAAGCCGATGAATGGAACAAGAAGACCACCATAACATTCAATCAACCGGTTGAGATTCCAGGTATGGTTTTGGCCCCCGGCACTTACGTCTTCGAGTTGATGGACTCACCGTCCGATAGAGATGTCGTGCAAATATTCAACGCCGATCAAAGCCATCTCTACGAGAATGTGCTCGCAATTCCTGCCTATCGTCTGGAATCCTCCGATAAAACCGTTGTCACTTTCGAAGAGAGAGCTAAAGGTACACCTGAGGCCGTCAAGACCTGGTTCTATCCGGGCGACAATTACGGGCAGGAATTCGTTTATCCAAAAACAAATAGTACGGAGGTGGCCGCTCTATCGACCGAGAAACCTCCAATCGCACCCACCCAACCGGCATCAGCCCCGCCACCCCCTGCGCAAGATTCAAATAAGCTTAGTGTTTCTACGGAACGTCACGCTGTAACGACTGCCACACCCAAGAGCTCACCGGCACAAATCGCACAGGCCGTCGTACCACCGAAAGTGGCTGCCCGTTCGACGTCAAAAGAGGCACGGGCGCAAACGAATCAGGAAGCGACGAAGGCGCTTCCTAAAACCGCAGGTCCAGTCCCAACCTTCATTCTGTTCGGCTTGGTGTCATTGATGGGTTCAGCGGGAGTTCATGTGTTTTCGAAGCGATCCATCTAGGTCCTGACTTGTGGCACCGGGCTTACAGATACCGGCGCCACATCATCGAGGTCCAGAATGCTTCTTTTATTGTTGAAACGTGGTTTGTTCATCATCGGTGTGGCAGCGCTCGTCTACGCCGGCTTCCTGTTTGCGAGCGCGGATATCAGACAACGCTACGAGATGGTGAAATTCGATCGAGCGCTCACGCAGCCGCCGCGTTTCAGGACCGCTCCAGTTCTCCCTGGGGGTCCGATTGCAAAACTCAACATTCCTTCCGTGGGCATTTCGGCGATCATACTTGAAGGCGTTGATGACCGCACACTGGACGTGGCCCCGGGCCATATCCCAGGAACTGCCCTGCCCGGTGAAAATGGGAACGTCGGGATCGCGGCGCATCGGGATACGTTTTTCCGCAAGCTTCAAACTATTCGTGATGGCGATCTGGTAACACTGACAACGTTTGAAGGCGTTTACCACTACAAAGTTGAGTCGACAGAAGTGGTCGAACCGACAAGAACGGATGTTCTTGCGCCGTCCGGTAGTCCAAGCCTTACTCTGGTCACGTGTTATCCATTCCATATGGTTGGGCCGGCTCCAAAACGATACATCGTGCGGGGGCGGTTCATCCAAGGCGAAACGCTCAGCGCGGCGAAGCAGGGTATGGGTTCTGAGCAGCCCTCCGAACAGACTGCTTCTCCAGCGCTTCCTTAGATGGCCGACTTCAAATATTGCTATCCACCGAGTATCGTGTCACGGTATTGCTGATAAGATGCCAAGGAAGCCTGACGTTCCCAACAAAACTGCCAGGGATGCGGATTATCGAGCCTTGGCAGAGTTCCGGTATCACATCCGACGTTACTTGGAGTTCAGCGATCAGGCCGCCAAAGCAGCGGGGTTAGAACCAAGACAATATCAACTCCTGCTAGCAATCCGAGCCCTTCCTGACGATGTCGATCCTACTGTTGGCGTCCTTGCGCAGCAGCTTCACGCTCATCACCACAGCACCGTCGAACTCATTAATCGTGCCGAGTCGAATGATCTTGTGAGACGCCTCCGCGCCGGTACCCGTGTTTTCGTCCGGTTGACAAAAAAGGGTGAGCGCGTTCTAGCCCGAATAGTCGATAAACGGTTGCAACAGCTTCGCGTTGCCGGACCTGCGCTCGTCAATTCGCTTCAACAGCTGATAAATACGAATCCTAAATCTAAAAGGAAACGAAAATGAGAACACAACGGTGGGTTTGAGCCCAAGCAATGCCTTTAAAGGAATCGCCGCCCATTAAGACAGCTATTGCAGCAGAAGTACTGAATCAATCCGCTCATATTCAGTAGCCGTCTGTTCACATCAGCTCTTCTATAAACTCGCGGGTCACTTCAGCGGAAAGCTGGAGTTGGCAGTGTGCCAGCGGCCGCCCTTCTTGATCGAGAACTGGTTCAGACTGGTCCAGTGAGGGAAGGTCCTTCCTCTCGAAGAATTTCCCGATGGGAATCTCATCGCCCCAGAGCAGCGCGTGCTTCATGGCTACATGCCAATCGGACGGATCGTAATGCGAATCATCTTCAAGTTTCCTCACTCGCTCTTTGAACCACGGGTAGGTGTTGTCATGGTTGTACGTGACGCACGGACTGAACACGTCGATGAACGCGAAGCCTCTATGCTCCAGACCTTGCTTCATCAACTCGACCAGGTGTTTGGGCTCGCCGCTGAAGCCGCGCGCGACGAATGTTGCCCCTGCAGACAAAGCGAGCGTGATCGGATTGATGGGTTCCTCGACGTTCCCGAAAGGCATACTTTTCGTCTTCATTCCTTTTCGGCTTGTCGGTGAGGTTTGACCTGTCGTCAATCCATAGATCTGGTTGTCCATTGCGACGTAGAGCAAATCGACGTTTCGTCGCATGGTGTGGATGAAGTGATTGCCGCCGATCCCGAATCCGTCTCCATCACCGCCTGTAACCACCACGTGGAGCTTGTGATTGGCGAGCTTGACACCGGTTGCAACTGCGAGAGCACGACCGTGCAGGGTGTGCATGCCATAAGTATGAATGAAGCCCGGCAGGTTAGAGGAGCATCCAATACCGCTAATGGTAACAACGTCGTAGGGTGAGATCTGGAGTTCGAAGAGCGCCTTCTCGAGCGACGATAACACGCCAAAATCTCCGCAGCCTGGGCACCAATCGGGATCGATCTTTCCCTTGAAGTCGTTGAGTGTGAGTTTGCCGGAATCCGGTTGGGCTATGGTGGGCATGTCTCCTCCTTAAACCATGATCTCGTGAACTGGCACCGAGAGCTTCGTTTTGCCTGCGAGTTGTTCTTGCACGGACTGGACGATGTGATGGGGCATGAACGGCTCGCCGTCGTACTTGCGAATGTACCCGTCCGGAACGTAACTCGTCTCGCTCCGGAGGTAGCGGGCGAACTGCCCGCTGTAATTATTCTCGACGATGATCGTACGCTTTCCCGCAGTCTTCAGGATTTCGGTAATAGCGTCTCCATGCAGTGGAACCAGCGAGCGAATCTGAAGCTGGTTTGTTGTGACACCCTGAGAGTTGAGAATCTCCGTCGCCTCGCGAATGACGCCTTTCGTAGAACCCCATCCAACCAGGGTCACATCGGCTCCGGGTCTTCCAAGCAGCTTTGGCGGCAGCACTGCGGCTGAGATGCCCGCGATTTTGCGTTGTCGCTTTTCCATCATGGCGCGCCGTTTGTGCGGATTCGTGTACTCGTCGCTGATCAGCACACCGTCCTCGTCATGCTCGTCGGTCGCGACCGTGTGTACGTATCCGGGAACGCCCGGAATCGCGCGTGGTGAGATTCCGCTTTCGGTGATCTTATACCGCTTATATCCGTTCTGGCCGTTCGCGGAATCTGCAGACGTGATCAACTCACCGCGATCGATTTCTACGTTGAAATCGAGATCCTTGGGGTCGACCGAGGCTCGGCCTTCGGACAACAGCAGGTCGCTCAGGATGATTGCAGGACACTGGAAGCGGTCGGCGAGGTTATGCATTTCGGGAACCAGCTTGAAGCAGTCGAGAATGTCGGTCGGTGCTGCGATGATTTTTGGAAAATCGCCGAAGCCAGCGCCCAGCATCTGCCACAAGTCGCCTTGCTCGGTTTTTGTGGGAACACCCGTGGATGGACCCGCGCGTTGAACATCTATCACGACGACCGGCGTCTCGATCATCGCCGACATCCCGAGACCTTCGGTCATCAGCGCGAATCCGCCCCCGGACGTGGCGCACATCGCACGCACTCCGGCGTGCGCTGCGCCGATCGCCATATTGATGACACCAATCTCGTCTTCAACCTGGCGCACCACGATGCCGGCCTTGCGCGCATGTGCGGCCATCCAGTGCAGCACACCGGTTGAAGGGCTCATCGGATACGCACAGTAGAATTTAACACCGGCGGCCGCGCCGCCCATTGCAAGCGCGACGTTTCCCGAAAGCACCGCGTATCGCGCCTCGGTCATCGGAAGGGGATCGGCAAACGGCTTGAAGTTCGCCGTCGCGTAATCATACCCGGCTCGTGCGATACGCAGGTTTTCTGCAACGACCGCGTCACCTTTTTTCTTGAATTGCTGGGTAAGAACCTCCTCCAGAGGTTGAAAGCCGACGCCCATCATGCTCAACGACGCTGCGAGGGCCAGCGTGTTCTGCTCCACTTTGCTGCGGCTTCCCTTCGAAAGCTCGTTCACCGGGAGCGCGCATAATTGCACTCCTTCGGAACGATCCTTCGGTTTAATGGTGTCACCGTTGTAAACGACCGTTGAGCCAGGATGCATGAGGTGGAGATGGCGATCGATAGTGTCCTGGTTTAGTGGAATCAGTAGATCGATGCGATCACCGAAGTTCGTCACCTCACCGAGGCCCGTGCGGATCGTTAGTAGGGTATGTCCACCACGAATAATCGACTGATAGGCGTTGTACGCATTGACGTGGAGGCCACGGCGGGCGAAGATCTGAGCGAAGATATCGCCTGGCGTCGCCACACCTTGCCCCGCGGCCCCTCCAATCGAGACAGCAAATGTGCGGTTCATCGTGTACTTCCTTTTATGGTTAGATACGAGAGCCCAAGAGTGATCGCCGCAGCTAGTGGCGGGTATGACCCCGATTTCCAACCTTACACGTTTTGAAGCGCAGGCTCTTTCATGCAGCGCCCGATGACGCGGCGGACTCGCTTCGATCGATATTGCGTGGGCTCTTGAATGCCGAAGTCCATATTGGCATCTTTCTACCGTGCAGACCGACGGCAACCCCTTCGAGATACGCTTCAAGGAACCACAGATTCTTCTCGATTGCAACCGAAATGACCTTCAACAACTGCTCAGTCTCAGAGTCACCTATCTCTTGCGCTGTCTTCATGCTGTAACGTGTAAACCATTCGTATCGTGAGTAACTCGAAAGCAGAGCTCCTAAGTGATCATAGGCATCGAGAGCATCCACCGGATAATCACGCAGATTTGATTCACGAGCGACAAATCGAACGGTTGCGGCCGGAAGTCCACCGAGCGCACTAATACGCTGTGCAATGAGATCGGCGAACTCGCGCAGCTCTCGGGCCAATCCGTCAAACAGCGAGCCTAATTCCTCAGCATATGGACCTTTCACGTTGAAGTGCGCCTGCCTTGCCCGAGACCGCAGATCGACGGTGTTAGCCAATTGTTTGTTTAGTAACTGAGCGAGCCCGGTTCCGGCACTATCGGAACCTTCGTTCGCGTTGTTCGATGAATTCATCGAATGATTCATCTTCAACTCCGTTTCTGTCATATCAG
>DATFXZ010000137.1:0-5594 GCA_035315305.1 Terriglobia bacterium
AGCACATTGAAAGTCGGCATGATGGTTACGTTCAGCGGGGTGTTGGCACGAGACGGCAGCTACAGACTGATGCCGAGAAACATTATTGCGGATGGAAACAGAATCGTAGCCTGGCCGAGCGAGCAAAACCGGCCGTGAGTCTCCGGGCAAAGTCAATCGATCAAGCGGAGCGGCGGTCGTCCAGATCTTTGCCGAGTGCTTTCAGCACAGAACCGAACGTTTTCGATTTCAGGCACAAGATGAACAGCCGCAAACATTGCTCACACTCCGAAATGTGATCGTGCTCTTTCGTGCTCAGTTCAGCAGTGGGATCGGCGTAAAGATATGCCCACGCACGATGCGGTGTGATGTGCCGAATCTCAGGACTATGGTTTGTACGCATTCGAAGGATGCCAAACGAATATGCAACCCGAATGGCACTTGCTTCCCCGTTGAAACTACGAGCGTTCTCCAGCGTACATAGGAGAAACGCTGACACGCAATAGGAAATCCGAGCCTAGGGGCAGTGGCAGTTCCTTACCACCGCACAAACCAAAACGTCTACGCGGTGCGCGGGATAGTAGCCGCGGATGGCACGGATTTCAGGACAAAACACTCGATACCATAACCGGTTTTTCTGCATCCTGGAATCCGCGTCATCCGTGCCTATTTTGTGTGCTGCGGCGGCCCGTCGAACATCGGACGAATCTCCAATTCTCCTTCGTAGGACGACCCGAGTATATCCGCGTGGATCTGCATAAATCGCTTTCCGGCCTCAATCGCCTGTTCCTTCGATTTCAGGTCAAAGATTGCGTAGCCGCCTACCAGTTCTTTCGTCTCGGCGAACGGGCCGTCAATCACGGACGTTTTTCCACGCGCCACGCGGATGCGCACTCCCTGGGAGCTGGGTAGGAGTCCGCCGGCAGTGACCATCTCACCACGCGCCGTTGCCTCCTCGGCGAGTTTCGCTATAGCCGCCATCAGCTCAGGATTAGGAGGAGCGCCGGCTTCATAATTTTTATCCGCTTTAACGAGCATCATGAATCGCATTTCTATTCTCCTTCGACTGAAACGTTTCTTGCTTTTCAGTAGTAAGTCGAACGGGCATCCTCGACATCGACAACTCGAGCGAACTTTATTGGAACCGGGGCAACGAGAATACCTCCTAATCGCGCGGCGCCAGGGAGGCTTCAAGAAAATCGGACACGTTCAGCAGCCCGAGTACGAGGCCGACGACGGCAGGCACGCTGCGACGATGCTCATCGTGAAGTACATTTGGGCGAGTGAGTTGCAGAGTTCGCCCCATCACTTCTAATTCGCAACCGTCTTGCGCGAGAACGTTTTGGACCCACTGCGATTCGCGTCCATACGTTAGTGCAATGACGAAACGATCGCCGTGGCGAAAAACAAGAACAGGCGTGCGGTATCGACGATGACTCTTCCTTCCGGTGTGTATGACGACTGGCATCCGCGGCGCATAACTCGCCAGCGGACCAAGCAGGCGGTTCGTCACGTGCAAATTAAACCGTGCAAGCCACCGGGGAAAAGGCATTCAACGAACCCTCAAAACTTTTTAGGGATTGAGGGGCTCAACCGCGTCCCCATGTCCGATTCTGTTTGAAGCAGATCCCGCAACGTGATTCCAGCGAGAACCGAATCTACGGCGCTCTGTACCGCGCGCCACAATGAACGGATGGAACAATCGACCGAATGGGTGCACATCTGTTTGAGGCCGGAGAACTGATCGCAGAAGCCAGGCTCGAACAATCGTCCGCCAAGGGCTGCCACAACTTCCCCTACAGGAATGTTCTCGGGGCTGCGCGCCAACGTGTAGCCGCCTGTTTGGCCGCGAATGCTCTTCACAAATTTGCGTTGCCGCAGGATTCGCATCAGTTTGGCCACGTACGCAATTGATAAAGCTTCCGCGCGCCCGATTTCAGGAATCGTCAGACTTTCACCCTCTCGGGCACTCGCCACGCGGAGCAGACATCGTAGCCCGTACTCTTCTTGCGCACTGAGTTTCATATCATTCCTAGTTGTAACTTCGCGCTCTCCGACATTTTTCCTGGATTCCAGGGCGGATCCCAAACGAGTTCCACTTGCGCGCTCTTGACACCTTCGATGGCGCTTACCTTCGATTCAATTTGAAGCGGGAGGGATGCCGCAACTGGACAACTCGGAGCGGTCAAGGTCATTTGGATCCGCACATCGCATGAATCGCTGATCTCGATTCCATAGACCAGACCGAGTTCATAGATATTGACAGGGATCTCCGGATCATAACAGCTCTGTAGAGCATCGATAACTCTGAGCTCCAGGATCTGCTTTTCCGCTGAATTCATTCGACTTCCCCTGGGGCGGCACCCGATTCGGTCGAGACAATGCCCGACGTTTGTTCCAATGCCGCACGGAGCGTGTGCCAGACTAACGTCGCACATTTTACACGCGTCGGAAATCCCCGTAATCCCGCGAAGACTGCCAGCTTGCCAAGGTCGGATCCATCGCCGCTGCCTGTCGCGAGATCGCGAAATCGAGAAAAGAGTTGTTCCGCTTCCGACTTCGATTTGCCTTTGAGTGTTTCCGTCATCAGCGATGCCGATGCTTTCGAAATCGCGCAACCTTCACCTTCAAAGCTGACATCGCGGAGAACGCCGTTCTCCAGATGCACGTACACTTTCACCTTGTCGCCACACAGCGGATTGAAACCGTCCGCCTGATGCGTCGCGTGTTCGAGCCGACGAAAGTTCCTGGGCCGCCGGCTGTGATCGACAATCATTTCCTGATAGAGATCTGAAATTTCTGTATCCTTCACGTTTGCACCGCAAAAAGCTTTTGCACACGTCGAATGCCGTGCGCCAGAGCATCCAGTTCAGCTTTGGAGTTGTATAGGGCCAGCGACGCTCTTGTTGTCGCGGGCACGCCAAATCGATCCATCACGGGCTGCGCGCAGTGGTGGCCTGTTCGCACGGCGATGCCGTCGCGATCCAGGACGGTGCCGACGTCATGCGGATGGACCCCGTCGAGTACGAACGATAGGACGCCGACTTTCTCGCGGGCCGTCCCGATCAATCGGAGACCCGGTACAGCGCCCAGCAAAGCTGTCCCATAATCCAATAGTTCTCGCTCGTGAGCGGCCGCGCGAACCAGTCCGACGCGCGAAACGTAGTCCAACGCGGCGCCGAGTCCGATAGCTCCGGCGATATGAGGCGTGCCCGCCTCAAACTTGTAGGGCAGTTCGTTATAAATCGTTTTCTCGAACGTGACAGAACGGATCATGTCGCCGCCTCCCTGATATGGCGGCATCTGTTCCAGCAGACTTTCACGGCCATACAGAACCCCGATGCCCGTCGGACCGAACACTTTATGGCCTGAAAACGCATAGAAATCGCAATCCAGCTCGCGCACGTCTACGTGCAGGTGGGCGATCGCCTGTGCGCCATCGATGAGCACCGGCACACCGCGAGCATGCGCCATCTGAACAATTTCATGCACCGGCATGATCGATCCGAGCGCGTTCGAAATATGCGCAACAGCGACGAGAGCAGTTCTCGGTCCGAGACGTCGCTCAAATTCTTCGAGGATCAATTCACCACGGTCATCAATTGGTGCGACGACAAGCCGCGATCCCGTCTGTTCCGCCAATAGCTGCCAGGGAACAATGTTGGAGTGATGCTCCAAGGCAGATATCAGAATCTCGTCACCGGCTTTAGCCCGCGGCCGGACGAACGAATTCATCACAAGATTGATGGCCTCGGTTGTACCTCGAACAAAGATAATTTCGCGCTCGCTTCGCGCGTTGAGGTACTGCTTCACAGTCGTGCGTGCGCCTTCGTAAGCCTTCGTTGCGCGATCGCTCAGCACATGTACTGCCCGGTGAACATTCGAAGAGTCAAATCTATAAAACCGATCTACAGCATCGATTACGGGCTTCGGCTTCTGTGTCGTCGCGGCATTATCCAGGTAGATGAGCGGTTTTCCATGCACCTTCTGATGAAGAGCAGGAAAGTCTCGCCGGACTTCCAACAAATCGAATTCGGCTGATTTCACGACTCTCAGTGAGCTCATGATGCCTCCAAAACGCCTTTGAGCCAGCTGTCCAGCTGATGCTCCAATTGGTTTCGCAACGTGGGAACACGAACCCCTTCGATGATTTCCGCTGCGAACCCGCGGATCAGGACCCTCTTGGCCTCGCGTTCATCAATGCCCCGGCTCTTGAGGTAGAAAACGGCATCCGTGTCCATCTGGCCGATCGTCGCGCCATGGAAACAGCGGACGTCGTTGTTTCGAATTTCGAGCTGAGGCTTTGTGTTGATTTGAGCCTGCTTGGATAGCAGCAGGTTTTTGCTGTGCTGGACGGCGTCTGTCTTCTGCGCGTTCTCGTGAACCACGATCGCGCCGTTAAACACACCTTCTGCATTCCCGGCGAGCACGCCTTTGTACAGTTCGCGGCTGGACGCGTGGGGGCGTAGATGATCGATACGCGTGTGGTTGTCAACAAGCCGTTGGCCATCGACAGTAAACAGCCCGTTCAACGTGCAGTACGCGCCTTCACTATCCAGCGAAACATTCAAGTCGTTTCGAATCAGAGACCCGCCAAACGAAATCGAATGCGACGTCAGGCTCGCATCTCGGTCAAGGTGCGCATTAATCGCCGCAATGTGGAAGCTCTGGCAGGACTCGTCTTCGATCTTGTAATAGTCGATTACTGCGTTCGGACCTGCGGCAATCTCTGTCACGGAATTGGTGAGATAGACGGTGTCGTTCGAACCGATGAACGTCTCTACAAACGTGATCTGCGAACCTTCGCCGGCGACAATCAGATTTCGTGGATAACACGCCCACGGATCCGCGTCTCCTGCCGCTATGAATACAAGATGAATTGGATGCTCGACAGCCAATCCGCGAGGGACTTCAAGATAGGCGCCATCCGTGAAGAATGCCGTGTTCCATGCAGCGAACGCGTGATTGGACAAGTTTGTATATCGCCCCAAATGCTTTTCGATGATCGACGATCGCTCCGGATCTCCAAGAGCGTCACCGATGGTGCGCAGATGAAAATTCAGCGCGGCATCAACTTTGGACAGTGCCGGGACGAATCGGCCATTGACGAACACCAGGCGTGGTCTTGGAAATGAATCCAGTCCAGGGATCAATGAGTACGAATGATCGATTGCCGGTTCGAAGGTAATCCGCCGAATCGGAGCCACGTTTGTGTACTTCCAATTCTCCAGCTTCGTCGACGGAAAGCCGAGCCTGAGAAAGTCGTCCATTCCCTTCTGCCTGAGCCGCTCCACCCAAGGCAAGTAGCGGCCCGGCAACCGCTTCCTTATCGAGGAGAACTGAGTGGCGTAGACGTTCTGTTCTGCGACCATCGTGCTCATGATGCGACCTCACTTGATGGCTGCGCCCTATCGGGCTTGCATTCGCTCCGCTCATCCAGCCATCCGTAGCCTTTCTCCTCCAGTTCCATCGCCAGATCCTTGCCGCCGGAGCGCACGATGAGTCCGCCGAGAAGCACGTGAACGTGATCCGGTACGACATAGTTCAACAGCCGCTGATAATGAGTTACGACGATGATCGCTCGATCCGGACTACGCATTGCGTTGATACCGTCG
>DATFXZ010000138.1:0-3924 GCA_035315305.1 Terriglobia bacterium
TCCGCTCGCGCAGCGACGTGATGTGCGCGACATGATGACGCCCGTGCCATTCGTAATCCTGCAGCAAGCCGTCAATCGACAGTGTTCCGATTTCGGGGTGTTTCAGCGTACGCGCAAAGTCTTCCGGCCGGACGGAACGCAGGAAGATCACCCATCGCTTATGCAGCGCATCGAGCAAGGCCAAGGAGATTTCCGGATCGGCGTTGCGTCCATCTTCCAGCATCGCCCATCGGTTCTCGTCGTATGGCCTGATTGTCGGCTCGTCTTCGGTCAGCGCGAGTTTGAACCGGGTATAAGCATTGAGATGGCTGTCCGGTAGATGATGTACGACCTGGCGAACGGTCCAGCCTCCGGGGCGATAAGGTTCGTCGAGCTGCTTCGTTGAAAGATTGGCGATGGCCGCGCGCAGTCTGGCCGGCGTTTGGGCAATGCTCTCGATGAGCGCTTGCCTTTGGTCGTGTGTCGCTCCGGGTTTGATTTCGAACTTCCCAACGGGGTATTTCAAATCGCTCATAGTTGGCTGCGATGGTAACGCTCCGCTTGTGCATGGTCAAAATTGATTGTTTGCATCGTTTCGATGAACTATGCTCATGCACTGTGAACCTGGATATCCGCCACCTCAAACTGATCGTCGCTGTAACCGAAGAAAAAAGTGTGACGCGGGCTGGAGCAGTGCTGCATCTCACGCAGTCGGCGCTGAGTCATCAATTGCGTGAGATCGAAGAGAAACTCGGCATGCCGCTGTTTCTGCGGATGAACAAGAAAATGATTCTGACGCAGGCCGGCGAGAGACTGCTACGGACGGCGCGGCAGGTCCTCGACGAGATGAAGCGGGCCGAGGACCACATCTCGCAAATGGCGGCGAACCGTCAAGGGACGCTGCGGATCAGTACCGAGTGCTACACCTGCTATCACTGGCTGCCGGACGTCATGAAGGAGTTCCGGCGGAAATTTCCCGGAGTCGAGGTAAAAATCGACGCGGACGCGACGCATCGGCCGATTCAAGCCTTGCTTCAGGGAAAACTTGATCTGGGTATCGTCACTGACGTCCGCCGCGATAAGCAACTGCAGTATCGAGCCCTGTTCGAGGATGAGTTTGTGGCAGTCATGTCGGCCGATCATCCGCTTGTTGGACGGCCTTATCTTACTGCCAGAGATTTTGCCGATCAGAATTTGATTCTGTATGTCAGCCCTGAAGAGAGCACGCTGTTCGAGAAGATCTTGCGCCCTGCTGGAGTCAATCCGGCGCGTGTATCCACGGTTCCGTTGACGGAAGCGATCATCGAAATGGTAAAAGCAGGTCTCGGCATCACTGCACTCGCCCGATGGGCGATTACGGAGCAGATCGCGGCGGGTAAGATCGTCGCGCGCCCACTCACACGAAGAGGTCTGCGCAGGCAGTGGCAGGCCGTGACGATCAAGCAAGACGTGACCCCAACCTACATCGACGAGTTCATCGCTCTGCTTTCTCGTCCGGCCATGCCGCTCGGCAAGCCCGGCATCGTCCGTCTTGTTTCCGACAAACGATAAGAATGAAATGCGTCACTTCACCGGCATTGCCACAACGAATCGTTGACCGTCCGGGCTGACGTCACCTCCTCCGACGAGCGGATCCGAAAGCTTGAAAAGAAGCCGCGGCATCCCTGTTTGCAATTTTGGTGTGGAAGTGACGTCCGCTGCCATGACTTCCCGGTCACGCGTCAGGAAATACAGTTCCTTTCCGTCCTGGCGCCATACGACGCCGCCCGCGCCGCCTTTCAGGTTTGTGACCTGAACAGCGGGGCCGGCCGGAGCATTCGGCTTGTTGGAATCGAATGGTCGCACATAGACCTGCGTGGTCCGAACGTCGGCTTCATTTGCGATATACGCAAGAGAGCGCCCGTCTGGAGAGAATCGGCCATCAAAGGCGTCGTAATCTTCACGCAACCATTCCAAAGCTTTCCGTTCCAGCGGCTTCTCTTTTGTCTCGAGCGGCACCATCAGCAAAACGCCTGTAGTGAAAGTGAGAAATTTTCCATCGGGTGACCAATCGGTCATTCCGACAAATGCTCCAGGCGTGTAACGGAACAAAAGTTCAGCGTCACCGGTTCCGTCAGCCGCTTTGCGATAGATGCTGGAGTAGCTATCTTTGAACAAAACGTAGGCGATGTGCTTTCCGTCACGCGACCACACTGGAGCGTTGATCTGCTGTGTCTCATTGGTGATCGACGTCGCTTTTCCCGTCGCGATATCGATTACCCAAATGTTGTTATTTCCCGTTTCCGGATCGTTCTTGAGCACCAGAAGACGCTTCCCATCGGGAGAATATCGGACATTCCCGTAGCGCCCTGGCTGGCCGATTGTGCCCACGGCCTTTCCCTCACGATCGAGGAATGTGAGCTGGCGCAGTTGAGGAGGAGGAACGGCAATCACAAATCGGTCGGCGTCCCGATTGACGCTGGCAGTGTTGGGAGCAACCGGCGTTGTTTCCGGAAGGCGGAACAGAAGCTTGGGCTTTCCGAATTCAAAATCCGGCGAGGTCGTCAGCGAAACGGATAAGATGCCTCGGTCCGGAGCCAGGAAATTGATCTCTTTGCCGTCTCGCCGCCAAAACGCCATTCCTTGAGCGCCTTGCTCGGAAAGCCTCCAGGGCCCTGCGGACGGCGCGGCGCCTGGTGCTGCCGTTGGATTGAAAGGCCTGACATAGAGTTCCGTCTTTCCCGTTTCGTTCGACACATAAGAAACGAACCTATCGTCCGGAGAAAGGCGCGGTCCGGTCAGTTGAAACTTGCTGCGGAAAATCTCGATGGGTTTACGCTCGCCGGTTCCCGTCAAAGGCAACGCGAATAGCGTACCGCCTCCAAGATCCGTCGAGTAGTACGTGAGGTATCGTCCATCCATCGACCAATCAGTGAGCACCAGCGGTGCGTTGCTCTGGTAGAGTAATTCCTCCGTCCCTTCACCATTGGAAAGCTTCTGATATAACCCGTATGCACCTTGCCGCAATCCAACATACCCCACACGGCTGCTGTCGGGAGACCACGCCGGCGATGATGCGGATTCGCGCTGACCGCTGGCAGTGATCTTGATTCTGTTACCTGTCGCAAGGTCCACAACCCAGAGATCGCTATTCTCCTTTTCGAGGTCATTCTTGATCACAGCAACGCGCTTCGCATCCGGGGAAAACACCGGCTGTGCGTACAGATCCTTAACTCCGACCGAGTTCAGCTCTTTTCCTTCACGGTCGAAGAGGGTGACCTGACGCGCGTTCGCTTGCATGATCTGCGCAATGACCTTCGCTCTTTCTTCGGGATCTGTCGGCAGTTGGGCAACCGCGCGAAGTGCGGCAAGGAGTACAACTACGATAGTGGCGGCAATCCGATATGCAGTTTTCACGGGGATTCTCCTTCGCGTCCTCAGCAATTCTGTGGGCACGCCGAAATCACTTTGCCATCCGGTAGCGTCATGGTTCGTAGCAAGCCAGCGCGGGATCCGTCTCTCGCGCGGCTTGCGTCGGCAGTCACGGTCTTGTTGAGCGCGGCTTCGACGTCGCTCCTGTTGATATCACGAGCGCGGAAGAAACTCGGCGACGGACCTTCAAGCGCCCAGCTTTGTACTTCTGTGCCGTTCTTCGTATCGACGATCAGTTCGATGTGCGGATTTCGCCAGTCCATCTTGCTCAGCGTTCCTGTCATGGTGATTCTGTCGTTGAAATCGTAAATCGCCGACATGTTGTGATGGGCCCATGCAGTCGCCGCAAACATTAAAGCGGCCGCAGCGATGAAAATGGTTCGTTGACTCATAGAAGCCTCTCCTTAACCTTCCTTACGGTTGTTGGCACAAATAGTTCCCGAAAAATCCGGAGTCAGAATACACCCTCAATACAAGAACTCTGAAGATGGGTGAAAAGTTACGGGCGTGTTGCCATAGAGCCCCATTTGTCAC
>DATFXZ010000139.1:0-3659 GCA_035315305.1 Terriglobia bacterium
GATCACTACTATGCAGAAGCGACCCGATGTGATGGTGACCGACCTCGGCATGCCGGACGAAGATGGCTATAGCCTGCTGCGGCGCGTCCGCGAATGGGAACACGAGCGGAGCGGCGTTCACATCCCCGCAGTGGCACTCACGGCATACGGACGATCTGAGGACCGAAAGCGCGCCGTCACGGCCGGTTTCCAAATGCACATCGCAAAACCTGTCGAACCGGACGAGCTCGCCGTTGTGATCGCCAGTATGGTGAACCGGTAATTTTCGTTTGCAAGTATATACTGTCGCAACGAAGGAGGCCGCCCATGATCGCTGCATCCGCTATCCGGCAGTTCAAGTCTCGGTTCGGTGGAGTGTTACTGACACCCGTCGACCAGGAATACGATGCCGTACGGACCGTGTTCAACGCCATGATCGACCGACGGCCCGCGGTTATCGCACAGTGCACCAACGTTGCCGATGTAATTGAAGCCGTTAAATTCGCGCGCGAGCAAGCGCTGCTGGTTTCTGTTCGCTGCACGGGTCACAACATTGGCGGATACGCCGTGTGTGACGGCGGACTCGTAATCGACCTGTCGCGCATGAAAGCGGTCTCGGTTGATTCGTCCTCAAGAACCGTCCGGGTCGAGGCCGGCTGCAATTGGGGCGAGGTCAACGACGCGCTTCAACCTTACGGGCTCGCGGCCACGGGTGGATTCGTTTCCGTTACCGGCGTGTCGGGGCTGACCCTCGGCGGTGGGCTCGGTTGGCTCGTGCGCAAACATGGCCTTGCCCTCGACAATCTACTTTCCGCGGAGGTCGTTCTGGCGGACGGCAGAGTCGTGACCGCCAGTGCCTCGGAGCACGACGATCTCTTTTGGGCAATACGCGGCGGTGGCGGCAACTTCGGCATTGTTACAAACTTCGAGTTCCAGGCGCACCCAGTGGGAACGGTGTTCGCCGGCATCGTTCTCCATCAGGCCGCATCCGCAGTCGGCGCGCTTCAGCGATGGCGCGAGTTCGAAGCTTCCTCTCCTGAAGCGTGCACGCAGGGCGCGATGTTATTCCACTTCCCCGACGATCCATCCGGGCCGCCTCCACTCCTCGGAAAACCGCTCGTCGGACTTGGCGGGGTTTACGCCGGTCCCGTAGAGGAGGGACAGGAGGTCCTTCGACCGTTACGGGAATACGGGCCGCCGCTCGTCGACCTGTTCCAGCCGACGCCATACAATCAGGCGCAGCGCATGGCAGACTTCCTCTGGCCTCCCGGGCTCCACGGTTACTGGAAGTCGAGCTACTTGAAACACCTGAACGATGAGGCGATCAACGTTATTGTGGATTTCTTCGAACGCGTGCCGTCGAAGCGAACGGTTATCGTCCTCGAGCACAACGGCAACGGTGCTATGGATCGCATACCGGAGTCCGCAACCGCTTTCGGGCATCGTGGGTGGCCCTACAACTTCGTTGTCACATCCGCGTGGTCCGATGCAAAGGATACAGACCAGAACATCTCATGGACGCGCGAGTTTTTCGAGGCAATGGAGCCGTTCCTGGCGAAAGCTGCGTACGTCAACTATCTAAGCGGCGATGAAGGTTCCAGCGGGCTAACGGCGGCGTATGGCCCGGAAAAGCTCGCGCGCCTTGCCGCGCTCAAAACGAAATACGATCCGTCAAATCTGTTCCGTATGAATCAGAACATCACGCCGGCATCGGCTGGACATAGCGGAACAACGAGCAAAGCATCTTCCTGAGTTGGTTAAGTCGTACAGTCAACGGTTTTGAATGACTGGCGACCCGCTCTGAGCCCGATGTATGATGCGAATCCTCGATATCTCAAAGTACAGGATGAGGCGGATGAGAACTACATTCTTCGTTGTTTTGCTCGTGCTTGTATCGACCGTGGCGTTGGCTCAGCAGCCGGGACAGAGGGGCGGGGCGGCGGTCGGGCAATTGCCGCAAGGTGGACGAGGCGCGCCGCCGGTTATCCAGGGGCCGCCCGCGGGAGTTCAGCCTCTGCCGCTCGATTTGTTTCTGTCGAAGAATTTTTACAAAGATCAGGCCCTTTGGACGGATAAGCGTTATTACCGGTGCAATACGCCGCGCCAGCTTTCGGAAATCTGGAATCAGCGCCGGATAGGTCCGAATCCGCCCACTTCGGCTTCCTGGGGCGACTGCAATACCGATCTAACGCGGGAGAGTATCCTTAGCCCTTACCCATACAAGACGGCCAAGGAACACTATGCGGCATTAATGGCGGCGGCCAAAGCAAAGGGAGGGCCCACCGTTTATACGAAAGCAACCACGCCCGACTGGGATGGCTATTACCAGCGCGACACGCAGGCCGATCATGGCGCCGAATGGATTTGGGGAGTCAGCCAGGCTCCAACTGTCCTCTCCGTACTCACTCCCGAATATCAGAAACGCATGGTTCAGCTGATCTACCACGAGGCAGTTACCAACGCTCCGCAGTGGAGTGCCTCGTTTTGTTATCCGGAAGGATTTATGCGTTGGTGGGCGCAGCCCTCACAGGCTGGAAATTTCCAGCTCATCATGACCCCATGGATGGTTCAGACTGTTTCGGGCATCGCAGACAACTTTCTCCGTCAGATCATGATCGGTAAGGAACAACACGTTCAAAAGGTACCGCAATGGTACGGAGAGACGATCGGATTCTGGGATGGCACCACCCTCGTGACGTGGACCGCGAATATTCAGGGCTGGACACTCACGCATTCAATGTTCGAATTCAGCAACAAAATGGAGACTGTGGAAACCTTCAAGGCGGCATACGACGCGGCCGGCAAATTCATCGGGTTGGATCACGAAGCAGTTTTCTACGATCCGGAAGCGTTCGTCGCGCCGGTGCGCGCCACGTATCGCTTCGCCCGGCGAGCAACGCCAGACGATCCGAATCGCCGTTACACCTACATTGAATGCCTGAGCAATATCAAAAACACGGACGGCAGGCCGACCCAACTGACGAATTCCGATCCTCGTTTTGTCGATTACTATGGCCGGCCGTGGGCCAAGAACTGGGAAAAGTATTTCGAGAAAGACTGGGAGAAGCCCGACACTGAGGTTGTACCGAAAGAGATACTGGACATTTTCAAATAAGAAGATGGCGGCCGGCGGGCGGAGGCCCGCGCAAGCTCGATAGGGCGCAGCCATCAAGAAAGTGTCGGTCACACCGCAACTGTACTTGTGAGCGACCACCCCGTCTGCGGCGCTAAGGTGGGCTTCGCCGAAATTTTCTTGATGCCGCAGCCACCCCTCCTCACGAGGAGGGGAATAAAGGCGGGCTAATCTACATTCCCTTCTTGCTTGGCGGCTTCCTGAGCTCTTTTGTCGTTTGGATACCAATAGTGCAGATGGCAGTTCTCACAGGCTTTGTCGATGCTCTCGATCGAATGAAACAAGGCATCCTTGTCCTTCGCGACAACTGCCTTTAGTGCCATTGCCGCTGCGTCCTGAAGTTTCCGAGCACGCCGCACAAAGCCGGCGCGATCGCGATCCACCAACTCCTGGATTTGTTCAGGCTGAAGTTCGACTTCAGGGTTCTTCGATTTCTCACCCGGCTTGGCCACTTTCCGGCCTTCCATGATCAAAAGGTTCGGAGCCTCGAGCAGGATGAGAGCCCGATGCCGGACCTGTTCCCATTCTTCATCGGTCTGCGGCGCCT
>DATFXZ010000140.1:0-3506 GCA_035315305.1 Terriglobia bacterium
TCGAAGTGCTACCCTGATTGGAGTTCTGCGCGATCGAAGTGCCACCCTGATTTGCCGTGACAATGCCGCCCGCCATCAGCGGAGCGTTATCAAATGCTTTCGAGTAGGTGTACTGCGTCGTGGCTGTAAAGCCGTTACGCAGGCGGCGGCGCAATTGGATCTGCCCGGAATGGCGGATGGAGTTTCCGTTGGATGTAAGGTATACGTATCCAGACGGAGTAACGGCTACCGATGGAAACGTATTGGGTAGGAACTCTTGCGGCAGCCGCGTTCCCTTTGTACCTAGATACATGGCCGTCATCTGCAGCGCAGCAGGCAAATCGCGTTGGAGCGACAGCTGCCAAATCTGCACGTAACCGACCCGGAAGTTCGGATCAATCGCGAATGTGTTTGGTGTAATGCCGGGCACGTTCAAAAAACCGTTTGCCAGTGTTAATGGATTTGCCGCGCTATTCTGCACGCTGAGACTCTTCGATAGCGGCGCCTGCTGCGCCATCTGTGTAGCGATGACCTGGTAAACGTTCGTGTTTCGATAGATGCCGTATGCACCGCGCACAATTAAAGATGATGCCGCAACAGGACGCCACGCAAATGACACACGAGGCTGAATGGCGAGCCGGTCTGGATGGATCAGGCCGTTGCCCACCACCGGCGTGATCGAACTGAAATCCGGCGCAATATTCAAGTTCACCAAGCGTCCCTGCAATTCGCTGCTCGGCCCTTCGTATTCCCACCGTACTCCTGCGTTGATTGTGAGTGAGCCGGTCATTCTCCAATCGTCGAGGATGAATGCGTTGTAGAAGCGCTGCCGAAAGTACTTGTCGGCATTACCAAACGCTATCGAGCTGGTATCTGGAATTCCCAAAAGGAAACCTGCGAAATCGGAACCGGCTGCGGCGCCGGTAAACGTGAAAGTTCCTCGTGCGTCCTGTTGCGACAGCACGTTGAATCGGTAGAACCGTACATCGCCGCCGAACGTCACATTGTGCCGGCCGCGATTCCAGAAGCTGTTATAACCAACAGTAGTGTTCTGCGTGCGACTGAAGGAGGACTGCGCATCGGACAGCGTTGAGGTTCCGCCTGCAAAGTTCAAGGTAGGAGGACCCCAATTTATGGCTTCCTGATTATTTCCGGTAATTCCGGCGATCCCTGAAACATTGATCCGATTTGCGAAGTGAGGCGTGATTCGCGCAGTTTGCCGGCTGAATAGCACTCGGAATGTGGCAGAAAATCGTTGTCTGGGCCGTGTTGTCCATTGGACTGCACTATTGATGCTGAACGTCCGCGATGTATCAAGAAAGTGAAAGAGGTTTGAGTTATCGCTTCGAGCGCTGGTGATATCGACGCTGCCGACAATCTGGTTCCTCGCGTTGATCGCCTTGTTTAACCGCCCTTGCACGATGTCGGAATGCGTGGCGTCGGCAACCGGAATCTGGTAGTTGTACCCCGCTTTGTCATTGAAGTTCGGAAGTGGAAACAAATTCAGCAGAGCACGTGCTTGCGGGCTAATCTTGTCTTCCGGGACGATGTTTCCCGAAAACGGCAATCCCGTCGTTGGATCGATCAACTGCACAGGCTGGCCAAGTGGAGTGACACTTTGCGAAAAATCGCCGGTGCGCTCTGCCGCGGTAGGCATCCGTCCGGGCAGAGTGTTGGCATTTCGATTTTGAGCGCGCTGATAGCCTAGGAAAAACGTCGGGGCATTGTTTCTGATCAGATGCGGAATGCGGAGGGGTCCGCCGACATTAAACGAACCAGTAAACCTGTTATAAGCCGGCTTTGCTGTGTTTTGTCCGGTTAAGGAATAGGATCTCGCGTCAAAAGCCGAGTTATCTACGACGATACTGGCGTTTCCTGTATATAGGGACCTTCCTCGAAGGTTGTTTCCAATTCTTGCCGCTTGAGCAAACGGTGAAGCTGCCCCGTTGTTGACGCTGCCGTTAATAAGCAACCCATCCGCGGCGCGCTGATTCAGCTCTTCCTGACTGAGATTTGCGAACGCGCTGGACTGAGGAGGGGCCGGAGGATCATTGGATGGCGTCGGCGAATTAGAGTTGGATGCGTTGACCTCTGTTCTCTGAAACCCTGTTTGCTGTCGGGCCTGGTTTGCCGCTTGTCTTGTGTTCGACTGTCCTTGCTTGTTGTTCGGCGATGGTGTTGGCGCCGCAGGCGCAGGTGTGGGCGGCGGCTCCGCCGGTGTTTCATGAGCGATCTCTGCGTGTATTTCTTCGATGGGCAGCATCTTCAGTTCGAGTTCGGCGGTAGGCGCATTCACTTCTTGCTTAAGAGTCGAGAAGCCAAGCATCTCAACCTGAACGGTGAACGGCCCATCAGCCAATTCCGGAAACGAATAAGCGCCTTGTTGATCCGTTACTGAGACGAACTTCTTTTCTCCTTGTGTCGCCGTAATCGTCGCGCCGGGAACTGGAACGCCGTTGAATAAGACTTGCCCGTGGTGTTCCGTCAGCAGCAAAAGGATGTAGAAAACAACCGTCATGATTCGTCCTAATTCTCCGTCGGCGTCTTTTCGACGTGATCGACAAGCATTTCCACCAAGGCCCTTTGGGCTTCCAATCGTAGACCAATCTGATCTAGCGCATACGCAAAAAGGGAGAATCCCTCTTCGAACGCCGCTACCTTCACACCTTTGATACCTGCACCCTCTGGATTGAGCTCACAATTTCCCCTTAGGTGGCCCCAAACCAATACGTCTGAACCCGTCTATTTGTTTCGTCAAGAAATGCGGAACGGACAGAATCGCGTGTCGAGAGCATAGATTCCCGGCCGGACAATGCACTCGTTTCGCCATTCTCAGTTCCTGTCCAATCAGCGAAATACACGAGATCTCTATGTTTCTTTGTCCGGATCCGGACATTCTCAGCCGCATCGGTCCCGCATTCGAACACTACTGATTTTCTGCGGGGCAGACGCGTTCATGTTTTAGTTATTGCATATAGACACCGCAGCCGCGTTTCGCGTTGACACGCATGTAACTTCACGAACGCGATAGGAATCGACTGCAGACATCACCAGAGACCCCAGTCGGGTTATAGACACCGCAATGGCGAACTTTGATCCAATAAATTGACGCAATTGATCCCAAAGCCACTTATGAGACGTGCGTTCGGGGTGATCGATTACAAAAATTTCGATGCGCCCTTGGTCGCCAACTAGTTCGCCGTTCGAACTCTAGCGATGTCATCAATGACGACGAACTCAACAGTTGCTGTTTGCGGCTCCAGTTTGAGGCCAAGACTCTGAAGTGCAGATGGAATGGAAGCTTCAATTGCTCCGTATAAACTGGCGCTCGAATTTCCTGCCAGGTCGGAAAAATTCAGTTTGAAATCGTAGAGGCCTGCAAGTCCCGTCCGGTCCACGACAATGCGGTCCACAAAACTGTTGAGCGTTGCTGCCAGGTCCGCCATAGAGCCCTTCACGAACACAAAGGCGTGTTTGCTCAGCACTCTCTCAGGCGAACTGTCAGTCTGCGATGCCCGAAATGTCGG
>DATFXZ010000141.1:0-3871 GCA_035315305.1 Terriglobia bacterium
ATGATTCAACGCTGACCATGAAAACAGGAGCCTTTAAGTACTGGGCGCTAATGGGAGTGGTGCGTCATGGAATCACCCGTCTCGCCAGCAAGTAACCGAGGTGAAGCCTCCACCGCAACAGTTGAAGGTCGTACCACGATCACAGGTCAATGGTTCCGCCGCATTTGCTTGCAGCGATTTCCGGAAGACCATGAGTGAAGTATCTAACGGATTGGTAACGGACGGCGAGTTTCAAAAGCGCATTGCGTCAGTCTACGATCAAGCCCGCCTTGCGACTCTGGATTCGGTTTCGCCGAAACCACCTGAGGATTTTGGACCTAGTGCGGAGGAAATGCTGCGGTCGATAATCGAGGGTAACCATCAATCGTTTGTGTCGGCCGCTGACCGTTTTTCCAAAGCCTGTAAATCACAATCTTTTTAGGTCTGAATAGGAACAAGCAGGAAAGGGTGATGCCGCAACATTGGATGCTGCAAAGAGACTGGTCACAGGCGCCGAGCACGTACGTGCGCTGTCGCAACGAAGTTCTGAACGTTTCGATGTGAATACTACTGTGAGTCCTGCGGTCAATACGGATGGTGCGGAAGCAAGACACGCGGCTACATGGCAGCACGGTAGGTCACGCGCTGAGCGCAGGTGTTCGCTTATCAGTATGTCCGCACTGAAGCGAGCGATTAAATGGCAGGGGTTGTTTGCGAATTGACGACTGGAGGCGGCCTCCAAACAACTTCATCGGACGTAGAGAATCGCGTGAACGACAACCCAACTAGATTGTCTCGAAGCTTTCACCGCGATGAAGGTATAGGTTCCTCGAGGCAGGTCAGTACCGTTGAGCTTCACCTCCCCGCGTGCGTCAAAGTAAACGGTAAGAGGCTCAATCACCGTGCCATTACGGGCGTACAGGATGCTGGCGGCGGCGTTCGGCAACTCCGGAACACGCAGCACAAAAGATTCGGCTCCGGAGTGAACTTCTCGGGTCGATAATTCCAGGCTATACACAATCCCCGAATCGTGGGCCATCAGGAGATCGCGCCGCTGCATGACGAAGGTCGTGAGATCGATCAAACGGTCGCGGTGCAATTTGAATGCGAACGAGGTTCCAGCGTCGAAGCCTGCACTATCGATCCATTCTCCATTGCTGGAGTACCGCGTACTAATTGATTCGTCTGCATAGGCCATACGAAACAGGTTAGCTTGGACCCGATCCCAGGAATCCAACGGTTGCTCTTCATCGAACAGGACAAGCGTCGCAGACTTGGGCAGCGTCGGACACACACGGCGGACATCATTCAACCTAGTTAAAGCTACCTCAGCAGACTGCCCAGCGCCAGAAGCAACGCTGTAACTGCCACTACTGGTGATTAAAGATAAAATGGCGAAAAAGACTGCGAACGCTGAAAACGCGGCAGCGGGAGCGATCGTTGCAATTTGTTCGTAGATGAAGTCAAGTATGACTCCGACCGCTAGAGAAAAACCGACTAGAGACACGAAAATGTAATAAGGAACAAAATGTCGAACGAGCAGCAGCGTCGGCGTGCAAGCGAAAAAAAACCAAATAAACCCGAGGAGTAAAAGCTTTCTTCGTTGACTGAACAGGGCGACTAGAGCCGCTGCGGCTATCAATATTCGAATCACCCTGAGGTAACTGTCCATCCATTGTGCTGAAAACCGCCACTGGCCCATGTACCTGGAGATGTTAAAGGCCCAGCTCAGTGCCACGTCAGCGTAGTCCAACACATTCTTTCCGAAAACAAGTTGGTATATGCCATTGCCGACACTGCCCCCCTGAACCACACTTCCGACGTGGATTTCGCGAACATGAAGGTATCCGACTACAAAGATCAGATACGCAGTTAGAATGCCGAAATGCAGAGCCGGCGAATATCGGAGACCATTTCTGGCGCCTGGAGCTAACAGCCAGATTGCCACTAGTGTGAAAGGCAGCGTCACAGCGGTTTCCTTGGAAAGTAAACTTCCAACGAACAGCAACAATGAGGCGATCAGAGCCAGACGGTTGCGATCACGCAAGTACCGTAGGTACGCTATCGCCGAACATACATAGAACAGGGTAAAGAGCAGCTCCGGGGTAAGTGCAACATCGAAAGTGACGTACGCGTTTACGACATGTATTGCAAAGAAGAGTGTGCCAAGCCAGGCAATACGTTTGCTTTGTGTGATGTTCGCGATGAAGGCATGAACGGCCTTAGTGCAGCAAAAGAACAGAACAAACCCGAGGATCCGGTATGGAACTGGATTTAGTCCCACGATAGGAAATAGCAGGGACTCCACTGTCCGCTGTGACAATGGCCGATACCATAATGCCGGATCTACGTGCAAGAATCCGGTGATGAATTCCCCAAAGGATCGATAGCGGAGGCTAAGCCAAGTCAGGCTGTCGCGTTCAAAAAAGTGTTGCGGGTTTCTGAAGAAAATCAGAAGCTCCAGAAGCCCCAGTAATGTAAACCAGAATGCGCTTGGCACCGACTTCAGGCGGTGAAAGTAGGCCGCTGGAATATGCCTAATCATCTCGTCAGCGGCCACTTTAACGTTGGTAACCAGAAGAGCGCACCGAACGCGACATACAGACCCAATCTGGGGAATCCGAACCAACGAAGCACACGTGTGTCTGATGGTTTTTCAGATACATGGTGGCGACTCCTCTCTATGATTGCGTTGTGGGCCACCCACCGTTTTCACACACGATCCGTGCGCGGATGATAAATGGCGGGAATCGCAACCGCGTGAATTCTATGCGGAACCGGCATTTTGTCCCACTACAAAAAAGAAATCTGAGGCGGAGTCCGAACCGTCTCGTATGTAATCTAACGTGGCTTACTTTTTTTCGGAAAAGCGACCGCCTCTTTGTCATTTCGTTCACCTAGACTTGGCTTTAAAGATGCGAGTCGCGCAGGCGCCTCATCGTGGAGAGACGACAATGCGAAGACGATTGTTGACCTGTTCTCGGCGTCGCACTGATTGTTCCGCACAACAAAACGTCGTCCTCATCCACGCCACAAACCTGCACGAAGCCGAGCGGCTGATTGAATCATGCGAGCACTGCAATCCGGAAGGCGCGGAGAATCCCCTTTCGATTGGCTGCTCGAGCGTGTCACGGGCTCAGATGCGGCCGTGACGGATACGTTTTAGAACCCGGCGAAGTGGGCGAACTGCCGTCTCGAGATTCTGGAAAAGAGCTGATCGAACCGGTATAACGGGATTGCCTCATGCCCGGATCGTCGTTCGACGAAACGTTGTAAGACCGTCGAAAGTTGTGGTTTCGACGCCCATTGTTTGAGTGTACGATTGAACTTCCGTTTTCATCAGATATGCTGCGCCATTCGCAGAACGTGCGATTGTTGCCGAAACATGCATTGACCGTTGTCCTCGTGTTCACCGTCTTACTGGAACTCTGCCCTAACGCGCACGCGCAGCAAACGACTACGTACAATGACGAAGCCGAATGGAAAACGGCGTATCTGTCTGCTCAAGCGACCGGTGCAGCCGGGACCAATAAGCGGATAATGGGAGGCATGTTCTTGGGCGGTGCCGGGGTTCTTACGGCACTGGCGGCTCTGCACACTACGACCACTCCCCCGTTCAGATGTTTTGTCCCTCCTTGTTCGATGCCCTCACGTGATGCAACCACAGAACGCCATTTGCAGGTAGGACTTCTGACGGCGGGAATCGGTGCGGGAGTGACAGGTATTGGGCTACTTTTCAAAGGAACGTCGCAAAAGAAGAAAGCAGACATGCAATTGCGACAATTGGAAGACATAGGTCGTCAGCATGGGTGGCGAATTTCGTTGGAACCTGACTTGGACCTCAAGCAATTGCAAGCACGAGCTACATACTCGTGGTGACCGCGAGTACGCC
>DATFXZ010000142.1:0-8079 GCA_035315305.1 Terriglobia bacterium
AGGCTGCATATCTACAACACAGCCGCTTCCTAAGTCTTCGTACGTAGAAATACCGCGCCGCCTCCCTAACTCAACGAAGTCCTTCAGAGATGGCCGCTCCGTAAATCCGATCATTCGAAAGTTGCTCGGGTGGACCCGCAGGAGCAGCCGCGTTTTTTCCCCGATTGCTTTTTCGTAGTCACTTATCCGAGTTCGGTTCGTCGAGCCGACCTCGCGCAGGAGTGCGCCACTTCGAGCCATGATCTCCGGGATCCTAAAGGATTCGCCAATCTCCACCTGCTCACCGCGCGAAACGATCACTTCTCCGCCTTCGCCTAGTGTGTTAAGTACCAGCAGGACCGCAGCGGCGTTGTTGTTTACTACAACAGCAGCTTCGCAGGCGAGCAACTGCTGAAGAGTACGCGCAATGTGAACGTCTCGCTTACCGCGCTTACCCACTTCGATATCGAATTCCAGGTTGGAATAGCCGGTTGAAACTTCGCGCAGGTGGTCGATCGCGCCTTCTGGAAGCGGAGCCCGGCCGAGATTCGTATGTAGGACTACGCCGGAAGCGTTGATGACTCTTCGCAGGGAAGGTTGCAACGCTTCTCTCAAACGCCGTGCGACTTCCGCGGCAATTTTCGAAGTCAGCTGAGAGCGAGAAATGCCATTTTTCGATTCGGTTAACTGCGTACGCACCTCTGAGAAGACAGTGTTGATGATCGCACTCGCAATTGGTTGGGCGAGCATCTGGTGAAACTCCGCAAGTTCCGGCGCCCGAAGTACGTCGTTTACAGGTGGGATTTGCTTGAGAGCTTCCATGGCCGCTCCATTGTACAATTGCAGTTCAATGAGCGAGCCGGGTTCCGATGAGGACTAGGATAATCAAACCGCTTTTTCTGCTGTCCTTTTTCTTCCTGATTCCATCACAACTGATGGCGTGGCCGGCATCCGTTTTGAACAAGATTCTTCATGATGCCCAGTATCCCCTGCCGACGCCGTTCGCCGCGCTGTTGAAGGACTTCAATACGGTCCTGGCCCAACCGTGTAAGCCGCTGACCATTGAGGAAGCTGCCAATACTGCCGTAGTGGAACTTAAGAAGCGAGGTGCCGACCTTTCGGCTGCTGTTGCGGCTGTTCGGGACGCCGGGTGCGCGGTTGCAGCTTTAAACGATCCCCAACTCGATTCCTTAGTCGCAGCCCAATCCAGCAAATTCGAGGTCGTGTTTTACGGGCACCACGATCTTATCCGTATGGGGGATCTCGCTGGGTTCTTGAAGGTTCGCAGCGCGGAGCGCGAGCAGCTGTTCAAGCGGCTCCGGCGGTCTTCAGAGCTGCCGGATCGAGGTGGTGCAGTCGAAAACTCGCCTCAATTTGGAATTGCTTCGCTCGCGCTTTCACATGCTGTTACCGATGTCGCAAACGTTTGGGTTTATATCTGGAAAGCAGCGAACACCAATCCCAAGTGAATTCCGGGGACAACCGTGAGACGAATCGAACGAGCGCTAATTAGCGTTTACGACAAGACCGGCATTGTGGAATTCGCGCGAGTTCTGTCTGACCTCAACGTTGAGATCGTTTCAACCGGCGGCACGTCACGGCTCCTTTCCGCAAACGGCATTAAGGTCCGCGAGGTTTCAGATCTCACCGGCTTCCCAGAGATTCTCGACGGACGAGTTAAGACAATGAATCCCCGTATTGCGGCGGGTTTGCTCGCCATACGAGAAAATCCCGAGCACATGAAGCAGATCGCTGAGCATCGCTTGCCCCTCATCGATCTCGTCTGCGTGAATTTGTATCCGTTTGCAGAAACGATCAGAAAACCTGATGTTCAGCTGAACGAGGCGATTGAAAACATTGATATTGGGGGGCCGTCAATGATCCGAGCGGCTGCCAAGAACTACCAGGACGTCGTGGTCGTCACATCGCCCGACGATTACGTCACTGTGGCCGATTCTCTTAAGAAGGGAAACGGCATCCTCAGCGATGAGATGCTATTCGATTTGGCGCGGAAGGCGTTCTCGTGTACTGCCAGGTACGATGGCCAGATCGCTGAATACTTGTCCAATGTCAGCCCCGCCGCCGATTTTCCGCCAAAGGTCTTTATGAATTTTGAGAAGATTATGGACCTTCGATATGGCGAAAATCCACATCAGCGCGCTGCTTTCTATCGCTGGGGCGGACAAGCCCCTTTCGGCATAGCTGCGGCGAAGCAGCTTCAGGGCAAGGAACTGTCGTACAACAACATCGTCGACCTCGACGCTGCCTGGAACCTCGTCCAGGAGTTTGACACTCCCGCATGCTGCATTATCAAACACACGAACCCATGCGGTACTGCGATTGGCGCGTCTCTCTGCGAGGCATACCTGAAGGCTTACCATGCCGATACCACCTCCGCTTTTGGATCGGTTATTGCACTGAACCGGATCGTTGACGTCGAGACAGCTACCGAACTGGCAAAACTCTTCGTCGAAGCGTTAATTGCCCCGGGTTACCAACCCGAGGGGCTAGCGGTTCTTACAGGAAAGAAGAACCTTAGATTGATGCAAATGCGTCCGGCTGTTCCTTCGACAGGCTGGGGGCAGTTTGAAATGAAACGCATGAGCGGCGGAATCCTTTTGCAAGATAGTGACAATGTTTTATTCGGTCCGGAGTCGCAAATTGTAACCAAACGTAAGCCGACTGAGACCGAGCTTCAGGATCTCCACTTCGCCTGGCGCGTCGTGAAGCATGTGAAGTCGAATGCGATCGTACTCGCGATGGGCGGCCGTACGGTCGGAGTTGGCGCGGGGCAGATGAGCCGCGTGGATTCAGTGAGATTGAGTATCCAAAAGGCGCATCCGAGTGCAAATGGCGCAGTGCTGGCATCGGATGCCTTCTTCCCCTTCCGAGACAGTCTCGATGAAGCTGCGCGTGCAGGGATCACCGCGGCCATAGAGCCGGGCGGGTCGGTTCGGGATGCCGAAGTGATCGAAGCAGCGGACGGGCACGGAATCTCAATGATCTTCACGGGCTTAAGACATTTCAAACATTAGGCCCTGGGGTATAATGGGCGGAATCGACTTTATCGTAGAAAGATGGCTTTATGATTAGATACTTACGCGTATTGCTGCTCATGGTCGTGACGGCAACCACCGGCTTGGCCCAGAGCCAGACAAATACTCGCACCGAGGCCTACTACCACTTCTCGAAAGCGCGATTCCTGGACGACCAAGGGCAAGCGAACCAGGCTATCGATGAATACAAGAAGGCTCTGGAGTTCGATCCCAACAACTCGTTGATCTTTTCCGAGATGGCCCAAAGTTATCTACGGAACAATCGCCTGCGCGAGGCGGCTGATACCGCCGCCAAAGCGATCGCGATCGATAAAGACGATATCGAAGCCCATAAACTGCTGACGACGATCTATCTGCAAGCGATCGGTCGAGCTACCGCGCAACAGCCACCAAGCCCAGAGACCATCAACAGCGCGATTCACGAATTTGAAGAGATCATTCGTATTGATCCGACGGAGCGCCAGTCGTTTCTGATGTTAGCCCGTTTGTATCAGATCAAAGGCGATCGCGATAAGGCGACTGAGATCTATAAGAAGTTCCTTGGGATTGAACCGGGTTCCGAAGAAGGTGTCACTGCCCTGGCCAAGCTTCATATGGATGCCGGCAACTACAAGGAGGCCGCAGATCTTCTCGAAACCTTTGTGAAGGAACGCCCCGATTCCGACACGGCCCTCCAGACATTGGGCGAGGTATATTCCGAACTCCAGGACTACTCAAAAGCCGCCGACGCTTACGGCCGTGCCAGTGAGCTCGATCCTGATGATATCGAGATCAAAAAAGCCCAAGCGCAGGCTCTGTTTCTCGCAGACAAGTTTGACGAGGCCGTTAAGCGGTATGAGGAAATCGCGAAGGCCGAACCTGAAGACGGTCTCGCCCTGCTAAGACTCGGCCAGATCTATCGCCGGCAGATGAAGTATGACCTTGCCAGGCAGAATCTGCAGAAGGCTGCTGAATCCTTTCCGGACAGTATTGAGGTGCAGTTCAACCTGGTCATGTTGGATCGCGATGAGGGCCGGCTTGAAGATGCGCTGAAAAAGGCCAACGACATTCTTAAGAAAACTGAAAAGTCAAATGGTCGGTACAGCGAGGCCGAAAAACAGAATCGTCGGATTTTCCTTATCAACCAGGGCATCTTGAATCAGACGCTCGGCAACTATGACGCTGCCGTGCGTACGTTTCTGGAGGTGAAGTCTCTCACGAACGAAAAGGACGGACGCGTTGACGGACTTATCATCGAAACTTACCGGAACGCAAAGAATCTCGATAAAGCTCTTCAACACTCCGAACAAGCGTTGGCGGAGAACGCTGATAATCGTCAGTTGAAAATGGTGCACGCGGATCTCATCGCGGAAAAAGGCCGGCTGGATGAAGGTATCAAGGCCTTACAACAAATGCAGAAAGGAAACCCGGACGACCTCGAGATCTTTGCCACGATGGTCGGCGTCTATCAGCGTGCGAAGAAGTACGACCAGGCGCAGAACATATTGACCACGGCCACGCAACGATTTCCGAATGAGGAGCAGGTTCATTTTCTTCAGGGATCCTTGTACGAAAAACAGAAAAAGTACGAAGACGCAGAAAAAGCTTTCCGAAAAGCCCTGGATCTTCAGAAGGACGACCCTGCAGTGCTCAACTATCTGGGATACATGTACGCCATGCGCGGCATCAAGCTGGACGAAGCTGAGACCATGGTCCAGAAGGCTGTTCAGACCGATCCGACCAATGGCGCTTACCTCGATAGTCTGGGGTGGGTTTATTACAAGCAGAACCGTTTGGATCGAGCCGAAGAATATCTGAAGAAAGCGTCCATTTTCGTGAACAACGACCCGGACATCCACGACCATCTGGGTGATCTTTATTTCAAAACCAAGCGATACGATGACGCTCGGATGGAATGGACCAAATCTCTTCAGTTATCCACCGAGGCGGACGACATCGCAAGAGTCAAGAAGAAGCTGGACGATCTGAAAACTATCAAAGCGGCCAAGAAATAATTCGAACTTCCTCTTCGTTAGGGCTGTCATTACAACAGATACAGGCGGATGAAGACCGTAGCTGTTCGAGCAGAAGATATTGATTTTGAAAAGGCTGCTCGGGAGCACCGTTCTTTTCTGCTTCAAATCGCGGTTGCTTCGACGCGAAATCCGAGCGACGCCGAAGATGTCGTTCAAGAGGCGCTGATGCGCGGCTACCGCGGTATCAAACACTTTCGAGGCGACTGTCCGCTGCGAATCTGGTTGTCGCGCATTGTCGTGCGCGTGGCGATCAACCATCACCGCAGCCTGGCACGCCGGCTCAAGCGTTGGGTTTTCTTCGCGGATCTTGAAACGATTCACGATGACGGATCCGTGGAGGAATTTGAGCCGCCCGACGCCGCCGGTATCTTCGGTCGCGAAGCAATGATGGATATTCGCAAGCACGTGAATCGCCTGCCCGATGAATTCAGGATGCCGCTGGTAATGCTGGCGGTAGACGGGTTGACAATCCCCGAAATTGCGGCCATTCTCGAAATTCCCGAGGGCACCGTTAAATCGAGAATCTTTTACGCGCGGAAGCGCTTGAAAGAAACATTGACTGGGAGAAAAGGTAAGAAGAAAACATGAATGTAGATTGCCAGTGGGTCGGTAAAAACTTAGAGGCGTTGTTCTGTGACGGATTGACCGAACCGGAAGAGCGTCTGGCGCGAATGCACATCAAAAGCTGTACGTCCTGCCGGAATGAGGCGCATGCATTGAACGCAATCGATCCTCTGATCAAGAATTATTTCCGACGCGAACTCGAAACTGCGCGTCGGCCGCGTGTCGTTCACAAAGGCAGGGTTTTTGGCATCACCGGCGCTGCGGCAACAGTGTTCGCTGCTTTATTGTTTCTTTTGATTCGTACTCCGCAATCCACTCCTGCAGTTCCGCTTGTTCCGCCTCCGGAAGTTACTCCTTCTGTTGCTTCGGCGGACACGCCTTCACCCATTAAGCAAAACGAAACCGAAGAACCGACGCGTGCCAAGCCGTCGCCTGAGCCGAGCGCTTCACCGGACCGACAGCCGCGTCCGACTCCAGCGATCGGAGCGAACGCACCGGATTTTCTCGTGACCGACCCCGCCGGTTACTCGCATACGGTCGAGGAGTTACGCGGGCACGTTGTCGTGATTACAGTTTGGAGCGGCAACCAGGCCGAATCCATCACCAACACAGAACGGGTCTACAAAGCGTTCGCGGCCAATCCGAAGTTCCGCTTCCTCGGCGTCTCGAGCGATCGCCAGCCGAAACCGGCCAATACTACGTTCCCGGTGGTTTACAACCAGGGTTCGAAAATTTTCGGCGCGCGGCCTGGAGAGTTTGTGCTGCTGGACGAAAATGGGGCCGTCGAGCTGCGCGGTTCGCTGATGAAAGATATTGACGCTCTCACCAAAACACTCCGCGGGAAGTAACCGTAGGGGGTTCACCCCCTACACTTTAGAACACCAGCCGCATTGAAACCTGAGCGCGACGAGCATTCGTGCCGTCCGGGCTAGACGCTGTCGAACTTCCGGTCCCATAAGAAGGGATATAGCTCAACGTGGTTCCGCTCAAGCTGAATTCGTCCGTCCGTTTGCTCGTGTTGTACTGCGAATTGGTCACATTGAACGCTTCGAATGTAAGGTAACCGGTCACGCGTTCCGAGAAGGGGAGCTTCTTGGAGAGACGCGCATCAATCTTCTTGATCGGATCCAGATCCAGGTTGCTGACTGGCTGGAAGGGCACTCGACTGAATCCGCATCCGCATCCGTTTAGCGAGCCCGATACCAGCGCTCCGGTAAATGCATTACCGTTGACGACGGTCGTGGAGTTTAACGGCGCGGACGATTGAAGCGACGTGATTTCACTCAACTGCCAGTTATTGAGCAAATACCGCGCAACGAAACCGTCACCGTGGCTTAAAGTTGGGCTCCAGACAATGCTGAATCCAGCGCGGTGGCGAACATCGTTGGCTGCGGAACCTTTTTCCTCGGCAAATTTGCCGTTCTCATAACTGGTTGGTCCGGAGCTGAAGAAGATGTTGTTGCTCCCGTTGCTCTGGTTGAAATCAATCGCGTGGGACCACGTGTACGAACCCAAAAACTGTAATCCGTTGCGGAAACGCCGATTGACCTGAACCGACATGCCGTCATAGTAGCTGATGCCCGGGTTTTCGACTTGATTAAGACGGCGATATCTCGAATCGGGCCTTGGTAGACTATATGTCGCCGTTGTATACGAACCCGCTGGATTTCCGTTTGGATCGAGAATCGTGTAGGTGATTGGAGCTCCGAGCGGGCCCACATTCAAATCGCGCACGCCATAGAGACGGACTCCCCGGCTCCACAGGTACGAAACGGTCACATTGAGATCCGACGTGATCTTGCGCTCAACAGATACATTTCCTTGGTGCGTGTAGGGATTTCTGAAGTTCTTATCTGCAAAAGTGATATCGACAGTGCCTGGCGGAGGTGTGAAGGACGTCGAAGCCAGATTGTTGGGATACACCGGCCCGGCTGCGAGCTGTGCAGCGGTACCGCTGTTGTACGTGATGGACTGACGATAGAGATTGTTGCTTGTGAATAACGTGCTGATCAATCCGCTTTGCGTTCGCGCAAAAAACATGCCATAGCCCGCTCGAAAAATCGTTTTGCCATCGAAGCTGTAAGAAATCCCTGCGCGAGGACCGAAGTTATCTTTTGCCGACGGAATGATACCGGTCTGAGGATAGTCGGGATTCACGATCGTGGGTTGTGGAATCGACGTGTAGTCATATCGCAACCCATAATTCAGAGTCAGTTTGGGTGTGATGCGGAACTGATCCTGCGCGTAGAAACCATAGGTCTTCATATAGGTGTCCACGATCGGATTGCCGAACGCTTGTGAATACGTGTTCCAATTCTTTGCGCCGGTCGTATTGCCCGTGAAATCCAACGCGAAACTATTCAGAGTGGAGTAGCTGTAGCTGCCGTACCTGTTGATGAGCTGGTCCTGGTAATCCTCGGTGCTCGTGATGTTGACGCCGAATTTCATCGTGTGAGGTCCTGCCA
>DATFXZ010000143.1:0-14631 GCA_035315305.1 Terriglobia bacterium
AACCGGCGCGTACGTGTTTAGAATTCGAGCCGCGCCATTTGGTGAAGTGAAGGTTCCCGTATCGCCGACCTGACCTCCGGATTCCGCGTAAAATGGTGTTTGGTCCAGAAGGATCTCAGCCGACGTTCCATGGCCTTCGACGGAATCGACGAGCGAACCATTTACGAGAATCCCCGCGATGCGGCTTGTTGACCGTAATGCTTCGTACCCGAGAAACGGCGTCCCTTTTTCCACGAAACGCTCGTGAACCGGATTGATCGTACCTTCCTCGCCTTTCCAGCTTTGCCGCGCCCGTTCTCGTTGTTTTTCGAGCTCTGTATTGAAGCCGTCCATATCGAGCCGCATGGACTTTTCATCGGCAATCTCTTTGGTGAAGTCGAGTGGGAAACCATATGTGTCATAGAGCTTGAAGATTTCAACTCCAGGAATGATGTCCTTGCCGGACTTCACGAGTTGGTTGATGACGTCTTCCAGCCTTTGTAATCCGACGGTGACCATCGAAGCGAACCGTTCCTCTTCCGTCTTGATAACCCTTGCCACGTACTCCCGCGTGTTCACGAGGTCCGGATAGGCGTCTTTCATCATCTCGACGACGTAACCGGACAGCTTGTAAAGGAATGGCTCCTTACGGCCGAGCAGAGTACCTTGACGAATGCCGCGCCGCATGATCTTCCGAAGAACGTAGCCGCGGCCTTCGTTGGATGGAATGACGCCGTCGCTGATCAGAAATGTTGTCGCCCGGATGTGATCCGCAATGATGCGCAGCGATATATCGGATGCGCTCGAGGCTCCGTACTCCACTCCGAAAATTTGGCAAGCCTCATCGATCAGTGGGCGCAGCAGATCAGTTTCATAGTTGCTGATCTGGCCTTGCATAACCGACGCGATCCGCTCCAGTCCCATGCCCGTATCGATAGATGGTTTCGGCAGCGGTGTAAGGTGTCCCTGTGCGTCACGATCATATTGCATGAAGACCAGATTCCAAATTTCGACATAACGCCCGCAATCGCACGGGAGCGCGCAGTTCGCATGCCCCAACTCACTCGCACTAGGTCCCAGGTCGTAATGGATCTCCGAACATGGACCGCAGGGACCCGTCTCGCCCATTTGCCAGAAGTTATAATTTTCGTCGAGGCGAATGATGCGGTCGCGCGCGACGCCGGCACCTGCAGCCCAGATTTCAGCCGCGGCGTCATCCTCTGTGAAAACGGTGACCCACAAGTTCTCGATCGGGAGCTTGAATTCACGAGTCAGTAGAGTCCATGCGTAATCGATCGCTTCTTTCTTGAAATAGGCGCCGAAAGAGAAATTGCCTAGCATTTCGAAAAATGTCTGGTGACGGCGCGTGTGGCCGACGTTATCCAGGTCGTTGTGTTTTCCGCCGGCGCGCACGCATTTCTGGCTGCTCGTGGCCATCGTATAGGGCCGTTGTTCGCGTCCAAGGAAAACGTCTTTGAATTGATTCATTCCGGCATTAGCGAACAGCAATGTCGGGTCTTGAGCCGGGATTAATGACGAACTCTTGACGATCGTGTGGCCACGGTCGCCGAAAAATTCGAGGAATCGCCTTCGGATATCGTTACTGTTCATTTTTGTTCTATTTCCTCTCGAATGGCATCCTCATCGTATCCAAGACGTACCAATGCCCGATAAAGACGAGCGGCATCGCGCGATTGGAGCGGGGCGCGCAACTTCCAATCGTTCATTTTATCTGTCAAAACTTCACGAAGCGAGGGCCCCTCTGCTTGTTTCAGGATCTCATCGACCAGATCCTCGGCAACGCCACGGGCCAACAACTCGTCACGTAACGCTCGCGGGCCGCGGTTTATTCGTTTACGCACATAGTTCTCGGCAAAGCGCCGGTCACTGAGGAAGTTCTTCTCTGTAAGTTGATCAATGAGGCCAGCTGGGATCGTGTGGAAATTGCCTTCGAGCTTCTTGCAGAGCTCTGAAACTGTGTAGTCACGTTTCTTCAGAAGTTTGAGAGCATAAATGTAGATTTCGTTCACGTGCTATGATACGGCCGTCTTGCGGAAAATAGTTGTCGTTTATCTCTTCTTAACGGCTCTCTCCGGTTGCGGATACAGGCTTGCGAACAAAAACCTCGGCGGCGGTGAGGGCCGAACCATCGCAGTGCCGACGTTCACCAACCAGACGACGACGTACCGCATCGAGCAGCGTCTGACAGAGGCCGTTCGACAGGAACTGATTCGCCGGACGAGATTCAAAGTCGTTCCTGACAACAACGGTGATTTGGTTATGGCGGGGCAGGTGCTCAGCTACGGCGCCGTGCCCGTGATTTTCAATCAGCAAGGCCGCGGTTCCGTGTACGCCATGCTCGTCGGCTTGGGTGTGCGGCTTACGGACACAAAAACCGGGAAGGTTGTGTTCCAGAACGACAACTGGGCGTTTCGCGAGATATTCGAACTGTCGCAAACGTCATCGGAGTTCGTGCCGGAAGATCCGGCCGCATTGGATCGCCTTTCTCGTCGTTTTGCCTCTTCACTCGTTGCGTCACTCATGCATTCAAAGTGAGATTTTCCGAGTTCAAACAGTATCAGCCGAAGCAGCCCTCGAACGTTTTTGGTTTCGTTTGTGAAGACGATTTTCTGTTGGAGGAATCGCGGCCAGTTTGGCAGCGCATATTCGGGGGCACTTGGGTTTTTGAAAAATATCCCGTGAAGGAATTTGAGGAAATTTCCCGCGAGCGCCTTATGGATGACGCTCTGACGCCTTCGCTGTTTACGCAAAACCGCATCATCATCGTAACGAATGCCGAGAAAACCACGAAAGGCCGCCTAGAGGTTCTATCGGCCTTGCAGAGCGTGGCGAATGCGTCGCTGCGAATTGTTCTCGCCGCAAGTTCGCGCAAAGCGACAGATAGTTGGGTAAAGATCTTTCCAGTCATCGAAATCGACGCGTTAAAGAGCGCCGATGTGGCCCGCTGGTTGATGGATCGCTACAAGCTCGCGCCGGATATCGCGCGCTATTTGGTCGATAACGTGGGCACCGATTTATATCAACTGAACACCGAAATGCAAAAACTGCAGACATATGTTGGTGGGACCCGTGCGATCGAAGTGCGCGACGTCGATATTCTCATTCTTCGTTCAGAGCAGTACGCGCCTTTTGAGTTGGACGATGCGATCCTGGGCCGGGATTATAAGAGAGCCGTTCAAGTGCTTGGCGCCATGCTTGATGACGGCCTCGAGCCGCTGATCGTGTTGTCCCGCATCGTGAGGGTATGGCGGCAGCTGTTTGTTGGAAAATCCCTGGTCGGGAAGAGGAGCGCTAAAGATGTCGCAGCGGCCGCGCTGGTCCCGCCCTTTAAGGCGGCGGATTTCACAGCGTCTTGTAAGGAATTTGATTGGAAGCAGCTTGCCGGGGGTTTTCGTCTGCTGTTGAATGCCGATCGTGCTTTCAAAACCTCGACGCCGAATCCCGAAGCCTATTTCGATATCATGCTTTGGAAAATGATGAATTAGGCGGGAAGCGCGGTGATTCTCTTTGTGAGGCGGGATTTGTATCGGCCGGCTGTGTTCTTCTTGATTACGCCCTTCCTTACTGACTTGTCGATCACACCGAACGTCTCTGGAAGCATTGCTTTAGCGTCCGCCGCCTTTCCGCCAGTGATAGCGGCGCGCAGCTTCTTTAGCTGGGTCTTGAGGCGATGGCGATTCATCTGATTGATAAGTCGTCGCCTCTGGCTCTGTCGATGTCGTTTAATTGCGGATGGATGATTGGCCATCTGTTCTCCTTATCTTGAGGCTGCGCACTGTCGTGCTAGCGCTACGCCATCTTCAGGCTGCGCACGGTCGTGCCGGCGCTTCGCCCAAAAACGTCTATGATAACACATGCTATAATGCGCCCAGGTTGTCAAAACGAAGGATGAAGAAAAGCATTCGGATCGGCGACGGGGTCGCCGAGTTTTTTGGAACGCACGACGGTAACATCAAATACCTCGAATCCCTCCTGAAAGTTCAAGTTCACATCGACAACGAGAACAATTTGACCATTGATGGGGACGATCACAATGTCGAACTCGTCGAACGCCTCGTGGAAGATTACGCGCAGCTTCGTTCGGAAGGGGTGAAGTTCGCCAACGGCGATTTGAAATCGATCATTCGCATCATTTCCGAGGACACGACACAAAGTTTGCGGGGAGTGGTATCCAGCTCGAAGGCGTTGCAGGCCGGAAAACGGAACGTCACGCCGAAAACGCTCAATCAGAAGCTCTACCTCGAGGCGGTTGAAAAGTACGACATGGTTTTCGGTATCGGTCCTGCGGGCACCGGCAAAACTTACCTGGCTGTCAGCATGGCTGTAAAGTGCTTGCTGGAGAAGAAAGTCAGCCGGATCGTTCTGACCCGCCCGGCAGTTGAAGCCGGCGAGCGGCTTGGGTTTCTTCCAGGGACTTTGCAGGAGAAGATCGATCCGTATTTGAAACCATTGTATGACGCGCTTTATGACATGCTTGATGTCGAGCGTGTCGATCGGCATTTGGAGCGAGGTGTGATCGAGATTGCTCCTATCGCGTTTATGCGTGGGCGAACACTGAACGATTCTTTCGTCATTCTCGATGAGGCACAGAACACGACCCCTGAGCAAATGAAAATGTTCCTCACGCGAATCGGTTTCGGCAGCAAGGCGGTCATTACGGGAGACGTTACGCAGGTTGACCTGCCGCTTGGAAAGATGTCCGGGCTGGTTGGGGCGAGGAACATCCTTTCTGGTGTCGAAGGCATCTCTTTTATCGACTTCAGCGAACGAGATGTTGTTCGCCATCCCCTGGTGCAGCGGATCGTCCGAGCCTATGAGACATACTCCGCGCAAAGCACGGCGCGGCAGCAACCCCTACAGTTTGGGCAAGCAGGCCAAAACGCGGACTGAGGGTTCTGCTGGATATACCTTCATAAATAAGCAGCGGAAGCGTGCAATCGACTACAAGACGCTGCGGCGGTTTGTATCGGCCCTAGTAGAGCAACTCGGCCTTCAGGAAGGCTCGTTCTCGGTGGTGTTCGTCACAGATGCGATGATACGGCGCTACAACCATCAATACCGGGGTTTCGATAAACCAACCGACGTGCTGTCGTTCCCCGGAGATCAACTTTATCTCGGCGATATTCTTATCTCTTCCGAGACCGCATATAATCAAGCACTCAAATCCAGAACGCTCAGTTTTGAAAGGAATCTCCGGCGTCTTATTCTGCATGGACTGCTGCATCTAATGGGATATGACCACGAAACCGACGACGGACAAATGCGGGCCATCGAACGTCGTCTGCGGCGCAGGTTCCAATGCTAAGCGGCACTGAGTTGCTGATCGGCGCGTTATTCATTGTGGCGCTCCTGGCGATGTCGATCATCGACGTCGCGTTCACGAACGTGAGTAAAGTGGCCGTTCGTCGTCTGCTGGACAGGCCTAAAGCAAAAGCGGCCGCCTCACTCGCGGCTATGCTCGAGAAGCGAGCTGAAGTCCTTACTTCGATTCACATCATCATCCAACTGTTTCTTGTTGCCGGCGCCGTGGTCGCCTTTACAGTTTTCGAGCGCCGGCAAGTTCGGTATTGGCTGTCCGTCTTGGGAACGGTCGCCGTGATGATGCTTGTGATTTTGCTATTCCGGCAACTCTTGCCGCGGATCATCACGATGCGAAAGCCGGAAGTGGTTCTGCTCCGGCTCCTTCCACTTTTCAAAATCGCGCATACCACCCTTCGTCCCGTGTCGCGGCTGTTGATGTCGGCATTGAACTACTTTCACGAATGGGAGCAAGACGTCGAGCCGGTCAAGGAAGAAGAGACATCTGAAGAGGAGATCCAGGCGTTCATTGACGCCGGGCAGGAAGAGGGAATCCTTGAACACGGTGAAGGCGAGATGATCCAGTCCATCGTGCATTTCGGCGACAAAGTTGCTCGAGAAGTCATGACACCGCGGACGCAAATTGTCGCCGTCGATATCAATTCGCCCGTCGAAAAACTACTACAGGTGATTGTGGCAAAGCGTCACGCGCGTATCCCCGTCTATCGTGACGATTTGGACAACATCGAAGGCCTTGTGCACGAGCGCGATTTGCTGCGTCTATGGCAAAAGGGAGAAAAGCTCGAAAGCTTTCGCCCTCTGATCAAGCCTGCGTATTTCGTTCCTGAAACCAAGCCCATCGATGATCTTCTGAAGGAGATGAAAGAAAAAGGAGATCAGATGGTTGTTGTGGTCGATGAATACGGAGGCGTATCCGGCTTGATCACAATGGAAGATCTCATTGAGGAGATTGTGGGCGAGATCCATGACGAGGCCGAAGGCGACGGCGAAAAGCTGGTGGAAGAGGGCAAAGGCGTCTTTGTCGTGCCAGGCAGCTTGGAATTAGGTTTGCTCGAGGAAAAACTAGGTATGCCTCTCGTCGGGAACACGGACTGCACCACAGTGGCGGGCGCCGTGGTCGAACTGTTCGGGAGACTACCGTCACCTGGAGAAAAAATCGAGCACGGCGGGGTTGAAATCGAAGTGCTCGATGCAGACCGACGGCGTGTGCAACGTTTGAGGTTGAAGATTCTCGCGCCCAAGACACATGAGTAAGTCCGGTTTCGTTTCGATTTTGGGCCGGCCGAACTCCGGAAAATCGACACTCCTGAATCGTCTCGTCGGCGAAAAAATTTCCATTGTCACAGACAAGCCGCAGACAACACGGCGCGTAGTTCGCGGGATCGTCACAAGGCCCGAAGGACAAATTATTTTCCTGGATACGCCGGGGATCCATAAGCCGATTCATCGCATGAACGAACGAATGATGAAGTCCGTGCGCTCGGCTATGGCTGATGTTGACCTGATGCTCCTGATCGTGGATTCTTCAGCCGCATTCGGGCGGGGTGACGAGTTTGCACTTGAGCTTCTGAACTCTCTTTCCACGAAGAAAATACTTTTGTTGAACAAAATCGATCAGATCGCCAAGAAGGAACTGTTGCCGATCATGGATCGCTATTCGCGTTTAGCGAGTTTTGAAGAGATCGTCCCCATATCGGCTCTGACAGGGGAAAACGTTGAGGAAGCTGTCAGACAAGTATTCCTGCATCTGCTGGAAGGTCCGATGTTCTTTCCGACGGATCAGATCACCGATCAACCGGAACGAGCCATCGCTGCCGAGATGATCCGAGAGAAGTTGATTATCCTCACGGAGGAGGAAATGCCGTACTCGACCGCCGTGGTGATTGACCGTTTTGAAGAAGGTGAGAAGCTTCACCGTATTTTCGCGTCGATCTTCGTCGAGCGCGATTCGCAGAAGGCGATTGTGATCGGCAAGGGCGGCCAGAAACTGAAAGAGATCGGCACCGAGGCGCGAAAGGACTTAGAAGGATTTTTCGGGCGAAAGATCTTCCTTGAACTGCACGTCAAAGTGCGGAAGAACTGGCGCGACGACGAGGAGACCCTTAAAAGCCTTGGTTTAGGGGAGTAACCGTAGCGTCGGTTTTGTTTCTGCGCGCGGCTGTGTCACCACGTGTTATATGGAGTGCCCTGGGACGAAATGGCAGTCGACCCGCTATGGACGTCGACGATCCCGCTTTCCGTCTGATCCGGTGCAGCAACGGCCGTGTCGGTAGCCGGTTCCCAGGTTGAATTCGAATTCGTAATCGGATCAATAGGTAGCTGGCGGAAATAACCCGCGTCCACGAGGTCCTGCAATGACTGCGGTGCTTTCTTCTTATCCGCAGTGTATTGATCAATGATCTTCCGGAGGTCCCGCAGGTTGTCCCTCAGCACCGTTTCTTTGGCGTTAAGCACGACCGCCTTGTAAATCGGGACGGAGATTGCGGCCAGGATGGCGATGATCGTGATTACGATCATCAATTCGAGCAGCGTAAAGCCGCGGCTGTTACCACTCGTTGTATTTAGTTCCATCGAAAGCCGTTCCCTCTGATTTAGTGTACACGTCGAACACATTCTGGCCGCCCCACGAAGTAGCCTTTGGGTCGTCCTGATAGGACCGTTGGCCCCATTCTGTGGAATTCGTCATCGGATCCTTCGGAATACGCCGCAGAAACTTCAGTTTTTTGTCCACTGCTCCGACCATCTGTACACCATCGACTAGATCCTGCAGTTTTTCAGGGTAGCCTTCCGTGTCCACCTTGACCATGATGAATCCACGATCAGCCGCATCCTTGTACTTATCGATCGCTGTCCGCATTTCTCGCAGCGCCACTCTCAATTCGACTTCTTTTTCACGTTTGATGGAGTTACGGGCCAGCGGGACAGCCAGCCCAACCAGTATCGAGATAATCATCACACTCATCATCAGTTCGAGAAGTGTGAACCCACGATAATGAACGAACTTCATGGTGCCGAAACACTTACCTCCGTAGGCTTTCCAATTGAGACATTCTGCTGCGGATCACGAATTCGGAAGTCCGTAACTCGCAGAGTTGAATTTCCAGGTCGGTCTCCGCGCTCCAACACCAGTGTGACGAGATTCCCCGTTCCAGAGACTGGTAGAGATCCGGGCGGTCTCTCAAGGGATATTTGGAGCATTCCGCGATCTGTCTCCATTCGTTGCACAAAAGCCACGATTTGCCCATCGCGACTCAGGAATCCGCCTTCACGAACTTCTTTAATGTTGAAAGCGCCAGGCTGGAACGCGAGCGTAAGATCGACACCGTAGAAATCAGTCCCGTTACCCACAATATTTACCATGGCAGTGCCTGTTGCTGGAAGGGTCACCGGTGAAGGCGCAAACGTTACATTCGAGTTTGTCGTCCGCTCCGCTACTGGTGGAGTGTTCGGTGGCGCGGGTGTCGGTGTCGGTGCCTGCGGTGTCGTCGGGGCCGGGGCAACAGCGTTCGGTGCGGCAGCAGAGGAGCGTGCCGGTGTGCCTGCGGGAGGTTGCGCGCCAGTTCCCAGGGTAGCGGTTGACCGGAGCCGTGGAATGGTTTCAGAACCAGTGTTGAGGCCGCGCATGTTCACTTCCTGAATGTTGGGCATCCGTAGGATATGCGGCGTGAGCAGGATGATAATTTCTGTTTGATCGCGACTCTTCCGCTCCTGCGAGAACAAGTATCTCAGTATCGGAATGTTTTTCAGGCCGGGAAGGCCGTTGAGCGATGTCGCCTCGTTATCGGTAATGAGGCCGCCCAAAATATTTGTTTCACCTTCCACCAGCCGGATTTCATGCTGTATCTGACGATTCGTAAGTACGGGTTGAGATACTCCTCCGACGTCGCGGAAGTCGGAAACCGCGCGAACCTGAACCTGCACCGTCATGGATATTTCACGATTGAGAAGCACGCGCGGCGTGATGTCGAGGTTCACACCGACATCAACGAATTGAAAATTGACAACGGGCGTTCCCGTCGCGCCGACGAATGCCGGCTGAAAACTTCCCGATGCAATCGGGACTTGAGAGCCGATCCGGATCGTCGCCAACTTTCCATCCGTCGCACGGACTGACGGATTCTGAATTAATTTGGTCTTCGAGCTTTGCGCTAAAAATTGAGCAGTCGTCGGGGGGATAGTGAGCGCAAAACTGCCGCTGTTGATGGTTGGCAGGGCGCGCAAGGTTATCGTATTGCTTGTTGTTGTGTTGGTAGTGGTCGTGGTCCCACTTGTTGTCGTCGTTGGTACGTTGCCGCCTATGAAGGACAATGTCGTTTGCTGTGGCGGCAAAATTCCTAGCTGTCGGAGCATGCTTCGATCGACTTCCATCACCGTCGCGTCAACTAGAACCTCCGGCTTGGCCTTATCGAGATCCTCAATGATTTTCTCCGCGATCGCTATTCGGTCGGCCGTATCGCGAACGATAATTGCGTTCATGGACGTACTCTGCGCGAGATAACGCATGTTCAGCAACGTCCTTAGTGCCGTGATCGCTTCGGTGATTTCTGTTGCAGTAACACTGTTGCTCAGATAGAAGGTTTTGAGAATCAGATCATCGTAATCGCGACGCTTGGTCTGATTGTCGGGAGATACGAGGATCGTCGTCTTGTTAACGGGTTTCCAAAACGAGCGGGTTTGTAGTGCAAGTATATCGAGAGCTTCGAAGATATCGACCTTGTTGAGCTCAATCGGAATCCGAGTTCCGCGAAAATCCGGATCGAAAATCACGTTGAGGCCCGCTAGTTCCGCCAACGTTTCAAACGCGGTCCGGCTATCTTGGCTGGCCATATGAATATCAACCGGATTGGTGAGCCTCGGCTCGAGCTGAGCCTGCACGGTGGGATCCGTACGCGTGGTTTGCCGAAGTTGATCGAATTGGACCTCCGGTTCGACGGCGCCGCGGTTTCTTGCGTTCAGCACAGCATTGACCTTCTCCAGTTGCTGCGACGCGAGCTGGTGCGCCGGATCAATTTCCAAAGTACGAGTGAATTCCATTTTTGCCGTCGGATAATCTTCTTTTTCAAAAGCGCGTCGACCCGCCTCAAAATGAGCAAACGCCGCGTTGTATCGCGCCTGTTCATACTTCAGTCGGTACTCGATGTTTTGTGGGTCCTTGTCGAATGCCGCTTTGTATTCGGTCATCGCCGTATCGAAATTCTTGGTCACCTCGGCGTGTAAACCGCGCTCGTAAGCTTTTTGGGCGGCGCAGCCGGTGAGGTAGATTGCTAAAAGAGCCGTGACGGCCAATAATGTGGTCGTTTTGAGTCTATAGTCCGCATTCATCGTGAACTCGCATGATTGATCAAAGAAAAAGGATTTTTGCCGTCAATCTCTGGATATGTGACCTGTGTCTGACGACGGCGAGCTTTTTTTTGGCTTACGGTTTCCGTTCGTCTGACATGGTTGAACGGGTTCTCGGTTCGTTCTTTGAACTGGGAGGGCATCCCGTCATGCCTGCTCGAGTTTACCTGTGGCATCTGGCAATAATCCTTCCAACGTGGGCTGTTCTGCTGCCGTTGTTTCGTGTTTATTCCGAACCGACGCTGCCTCCATTGACGCAGATCGGCCGTTTGTCCAAGGCGATAGGTTTTGCAGGTTTGGTCATGGCCGCCGCAATTTCCTTCGTAAGGCCGGATGCATCGAATCGATTGATTGTGGGCTTTACATTGGTCATCGATTACATCCTCCTTATTTCGTACCGTGTCGTTTTGATGAAGGTTACGAAACACAGCGCCCTCGACGTACGCAACGTGGCGGTTGTCGGGCTTGGCGCCGCCGTTGATGATTTCGCGCGTATCATCGAGACTCATAGGGTATGGGGCCTTAAGCTGGTTGGAGTCTTCGCGCGCGAGGAAGTTCGCGCGCTTCTGGAACGCGGCGGTGTGGACGAACTCATCCTTGTGGTGGAGCGCGAAAGCCTGGACGAGTTCACTGAAACTTTCCTTCTGTGCGAGGAGCTTGGTGTTACCGCTAGAGTTGTTTTGAATTTCTTTCCTCATTCCATAGCGCGAATGGAACTGCACGAGTTTGGCGGCTTCCCGCTGCTCTCGTTCAGCACCACACCCACCAACGAAGCGGTGATGTTCATCCGCCGTATACTGGACATTGTCCTGACCGGTCTCATTCTGATCATCATCGGACCAGTCCTGATGCTTCCAACAGCTATACTCATCAAGTTGACATCCCGCGGTCCAGTATTCTTCAAACAAAAACGATGCGGCCTCAACGGTCGCGAGTTCATCATGTACAAATTCCGATCCATGGTGGACAACGCCGAACAGTTTCGTTTGGAGCTGGAGTCACTAAACGAAATGGATGGTCCTGTCTTCAAATCCTCGCGTGACCCTCGGATCACAACCATCGGCAAGATCATCCGCCGACGCAGTATCGACGAATTGCCGCAAGTTTTTAACGTTCTGCGCGGCGACATGAGCTTGGTCGGCCCTCGGCCGCCGCTTCCGGAGGAAGTTGCCCGCTACCAACGGTGGCAACGGCGTCGTCTTAGTATGAAACCGGGCATGACTTGCCTATGGCAAATCAGTGGCCGAAATGAAGTCAGCTTCGAAGACTGGATGAAGCTCGACCTCACGTACATTGACAACTGGTCTTTGCTGTTGGATTTAAAAATTTTGCTGAAGACAGTCCCCGTGGTTTTGTTAGGACGAGGAGCAAAATAGGGGCAGCCCCCACGTCCCTTGAACCAAGGTATAATTGCGGATGTCTTTTAATCAGTCGAGGTTTAAACCAATGAAACGATGGTTTGTTGTTTCGAGTTTCATGTCGATGCTTTGTATGGGCGCTCTGGTATATGCGAAGGGACCCGAAGTCGATCTGGTTGACAACAAACTCTCCATCAGCGCAGAGGCCATAACACTCTCGCGGCTTCTTCAGCTAGTCGACCTCGCCACGGGTATGAAGTCGAAGGTCCCCCCCGAGCTGGCGAATCGCAACATCAGCGTCAAGTTTTCCGGTCTCACTCTAGCGGACGGCGTTCGGAAGATCTTCCAGGGTCAGCCGTTCGACTACATTATGGTTCAGGGTCAAGGGATCATCGTCACGGCTGCTTCTCAAACCGCTGCTGCTGGAGAGTTACCACCGCCCTCGAACTCACCGCCGGCCGTGCAGTCGTTCGACCAGCCATTCGTTCAGGATTTTCCACCGGGGCAGATACCGCAGGCTCAACAGCTACAACAGCAACAGCTACAGCAGCTGCAGCAGCAACAGCAGCCTCAGCCGCTGCAACAACAGCAACCGATGGTGCAGACGCCCTTTGGACCAATTCCGAATCCCCGCGCGCAGCAACCTCAACAGGTGACGCCTCAGCCACCTCAGAATTCACTTTTCCCGCAGGCTGGACAAGCTCCTGGTCAAGTCCCTGGTCAAGTCCCGACTCAGATCCCTGGTCAGGCAATTGGTCAGCCCGTTCCAGTATTCCCGCAGCCCAATGCGCCGCAGGCGACGTTCGGGGCACAAAATCCATTCGGCGTGCCGAACCAGCCGCCAGTTAACCCGAACAACCCCAACATGCAAAACAATCCGAACAACCAGAACAATGGCTTGTTCGGCAACGTACCAGTCTTCGGTTCGCCTGGCACTCAGCAGCGCTAACCGTGAAGGAAATCACGGTCAATCGCCAGGCGTTTCACAATTACGACATCATCGAAAAATTCGAAGCCGGAATTGCGTTAACCGGAACGGAAATTAAGTCGGCCCGCGAAGGTAAGGTGAACTTGAAGGATTCCTACGGGCTGGTCAAAGCCGGTGAAGTGTGGCTGCTCAATTGTCACATTAGTCCTTACTCACACGGCAACTACTCCAATCACGATCCGCTGCGTACACGAAAGTTGCTGTTGAAGCGCTCCGAGATCAACCGGCTGATCGGCCGTACGACGGAGCGGGGTCTTACGCTCGTTCCGTTGCGAATGTATTTCAAGGAGGGGCGCCTGAAGTGCGAACTGGCCCTCGCAAAGGGCAGGAAAATTCATGACAAGCGGGAAGTAGCGCGCCAGAAGACGATCGATAGGGAAACGAAGCAGGCCCTAAGCGAGAGGAAGTGATGGAGTTTGAGATTCGTGAATCCTTCGACGGCATCGAGGCCGATGCGGTTGTTATTGGAATTCCAGAAGGCGTTGACGCAGTGACCGCTTGCGATGGCCGCTTTATATCGACTGCGCGCTCATTGATTGACAGTGGCGATCTGCCCTTGAAACCGCTCGAGACAGTGATGGTTCCCGGAACGCCGAAGCTCATCTTCATCGGCGTTGCCGGAAAGACGGACGCGGAAGCATGGCGAAGAGCGGCTGCGACTGTTGTGCGCCGGGTGAAAAAGGTGCGGACCCTCGCGTTTTCAGGCGGAGACCCGCGCTCCATCGTGGAGGGCGCCCTCATTGGCAAGTTTTCTGTAGAAACGTACAAGACGACCAATAACAAGCAATCGGTCGATCGTATTATTTTCGCCGGCGGGGATTCAAAGGCTGTTGAGGAAGGCCGCATCATCGGCGAGTCCATCAACTGGGCCCGTCAGTTGATCAATGAACCATCGAATCGAAAGCCGCCTCGGGTCGTTGCTGACCGAGCGCGAGAGATGGCGAAGGATGTCGGCTTGATCGCTGACGTCCTGGACCAGGATCGGATTCGAGAATTGAAGATGGGCGCCCTGCTTGGTGTGAGTCAAGGCAGTGACGAGCCACCACGTGTGGTCGTGCTGAAATATACAGGCAACCCCAAATCGACAAGCTTGCTTGCTTACGTCGGAAAGGGTGTGACTTTCGACACGGGTGGCATAAGCCTTAAGCCGGCCGACGGCATGGAAAAAATGAAATACGACATGGCAGGAGGCGTCACGGCCATGGCTGCTCTCAGGGCATTGGCTTTGTTCCGAGCGCAGATGAATTGCATAGCAGTCGTGCCACTCGTGGAGAATATGCCTAGCGGCCGCGCGCAACGTCCGGGGGATGTCGTGCAGTCGATGTCGGGCAAAACGATTGAGATCATTAATACCGATGCAGAAGGGCGACTTATTTTGGCTGACGCTCTCGCCTACGCCCGAAGTCTCGGCGCGACGCATCTTGTCGACCTGGCCACACTCACCGGTGCCGCCCGAATCGCGCTTGGTCCGTTCCGAGTTGGCGTGATGAGCAATGATCAAACCTTCGTAGATTCATTTTTGGCTGCCGCAAAACGCGCGGGTGAAAAAATGTGGCAAATGCCGTTGGATGATGAATATCGTGATCTGATCAAAAGTACGGTTGCCGACATCGCAAACTCCGGAGG